>JBAWHH010000322.1:0-4437 GCA_049593715.1 Rhodocyclaceae bacterium | reverse complement strand
CCCGAGCGCGCAAAGGAGAGGCAAACGTCAAGCCGCGTTGCTGACATTCCTTGACGTCGAAAGCCGGCTCACCCAGGTTATAGTGAACAAATTCCAGCCTCGCGTTGCCCGAATGGCTTGAGATCGGAAAGACCGAGGTGAAGGCAGCTTGAAGTCCCTGAACCTTTCGGCTGGATGACGGGGCGTCTGACTGCAGAAACGAGAGATAAGACTCGATCTGCGTGGCAAGCAAAAAAGGCACGTCAAGGACGCTCGATCGCTTGGCAAAGCTCTTGCGGACGCGCTTTTTCTCAGTGTATGAGTAGGCCATGTGGTCTCCGATGCAGGACTGGCTCTGGGATTAAATCAACTAGTAACAAGCAGCTTGGCGGCTGGCCTCTACCAACCTCTGGCTGACGACTGCGAGCAATGGGCGCCTGGCCCGATGAGGGGACTCGCTGTCCGACCAAACTTGTTTTCCCTAGTTGCTTAAGAAGACAAAGAAAAGACGGAAAAGATCCGGCTTTTCTTTGTCCGCTCCATCAGCGAAAAAGGCCGGAACCAGCAAACGGCTGGCCCGGCCTGATTGGCAAGGTTACTTGACGTCAGCTTTGCCGCCCGCGTCTTCGATCTGCTTCTTGATGCTCTCAGCGTCAGCCTTCGGGATTCCTTCCTTAACCGGCTTCGGTGCGCCGTCCACGAGGTCCTTGGCTTCTTTGAGGCCCAGACCAGTAATGGCGCGAACAACCTTGATCACGTTGACCTTGTTCTCGCCGCTGGAAGTGAGAATAACGTCAAACTCGGTCTTCTCTTCGACCGCCGCAGCCGGCCCGGCTGCAGGCGCAGCAACCGCCACCGCTGCCGCTGCGGCAGACACGCCGAACTTCTCTTCCATGTCTTTGATGAGTAGCGACAACTCGAGGACGGTCATGTTGGCCACGGCGTCGAGGATCTGATCTTTCGTAACTGCGGTCATTTGTTGCTCCTGAATGTTTATTTCAATTGCCCATCAGCGGAGACAGGCAGATATCGGTTAGTGGAATACGAGCGCAGCCCAACTGCACGCTCGGATCCCGACATACGCTACGTGGGCTGACCTTCCATGGCGTCCCGAACTGCCGCCAATGTGCGCACGAACCTTCCCGGCACTTCGTTAAGCGTTCGTACGAACTGGCTAACCGGTGCCTGCATCGTCGCCAATAGGGTCGCCAGCAGTTCTTCCCTGCTCGGCATCGTTGCCAACGCTTTGACACCTTCCGCATCCATGAGATAGTTGGGCATCGCACCTGCCTTGATGACCAACTTGTCATGAGTCTTGGCGAAATCGTTGAGAACCTTGGCGGGTGCAACAGGATCTTTCGAAATCCCGTACATCAGCGGGCCAACCAAGTGATCGCTCAATACTGCGAAATGCGTACCCTCGACCGCACGGCGGGCCAACGTATTCTTCACCACCCGCAGGTAGACCCCTTCCTTACGTGCATTTGCACGCAGAAGAGTGACATCACCGACGGCTAGACCACGATTCTCCGCCACGACGACCGACTGGGCCGCCGCGATCTCCGCAACTACCTCGGAGACTACCGCTCTCTTTTGCTCTAAATTGAGACCCAAGGTCACCTCCTTTCAATTTCGTTTCGCTCAACGCTGTGCGTGAGAGCCAAAAGCTCGTTGCGCAATACCGTGCGCGAAACCTCCACGGCGACCTTCTTTCAGGAGAGCAACACCAGCGCCAACTTTCGGCGGCGCCAACTACACTTCCCGGATCGGGTTACGCCATCTGCGCTGGGCACGATCAAACAGCATGAGCACGACACAAACTACCCTAATGTTTGCCGTTCTCTACTGCGGACCGCGTTTAAGCCGGAACCCCAACGGTCTTTGACAACCCACCCGACGCTCGCTTAGTTAGCGTCCATACCGTCGAGCGGCCCAAAGTTCATTCGAGCGCACGGGAAATCTGCGCGCTCCCTGCTTTCACTTAAGACGCCAGACTCGCCTGATCCACCCGCACGCCAATTCCCATGGTGCTCGAAACGGAGATCCGGCGCAGGTAAACACCCTTTGAAGTCGGCGGCTTAGCCTTAGTGAGCGCATCGATCAAGGCGGCCAGGTTAGCTCTCAGTGACTCGTCAGGGAACGAAGCCCGCCCGATCGTGCACTGCACGATACCACCCTTGTCTGTTCGATATTGCACCTGACCGGCCTTGGCATTTTTCACCGCAGTTACCACGTCCACGGTCACTGTGCCTACCTTTGGATTTGGCATTAAGCCCCGGGGGCCTAGGATCTGTCCCAACTGTCCGACCACGCGCATGGCGTCGGGCGTGGCGATTGCAATATCGAAATCGAGTACCCCTTCTTTAACTCTCGCAGCAAGGTCTTCAAAGCCAACAACATCGGCTCCGGCGTCCTTCGCCGCTTGCGCCTTGTCGCCCTGTGCAAACACGGCGACACGAACCTTTTTGCCAGTTCCCGCAGGTAGCACGACCGACCCGCGAACAACTTGATCGGATTTCTTCGCGTCGACGCCGAGATTGACAGCAACATCTACGGATTCGTCAAACTTGGCCGTCGCCGCGCTCTTGATTAGCGCCAATGCATCATTGATGGGGTAGAGCTTGCTTCGATCCACGTTCGCGCGCAGGGCAATCGAGCGCTTTGAATGCTTAGCCACCTTAAACGCCCTCCACGGTGACGCCCATGCTTCGGGCACTGCCAGCAATGGTTCGTACGGCCGCATCAAGGTCGCTTGCCGTCAAATCCTTCAGTTTCTGTTTGGCAATTTCCTCTGCCTGCTCACGGGTCAGCTTGCCAACCTTATCCGTGTGGGGCTTCGCAGAGCCTTTATCGAGCTTTGCGGCCTTCTTGATCAAAACCGAGGCCGGGGGGGTCTTTAGAATAAAGGTAAAACTTTTGTCGGCATAGGCAGTGATAACTACTGGCAACGGCAACCCTGGCTCCACGCCCTGGGTTTGCGCGTTAAAAGCTTTACAGAACTCCATAATATTGAGGCCGCGCTGACCCAGCGCAGGCCCAATGGGTGGACTGGGATTTGCTTTTCCGGCCGGCACTTGCAATTTGATAAAGCCGACGATTTTTTTCGCCATGATGGCTCCTATGGTGTGAGTGTTAACGCGCCGGAACCGAAACTACCGGCGCTCCTCGTGTTCCGCTTCAGCGGAACGTCGTTGGGGTGGGTGCAGGGCTCAGGCCTTCTCGACCTGAGCGAACTCCAATTCAACGGGCGTGGAACGGCCAAAAATGGTAACGGATACCGAAAGGCGGCTCTTATCGTAATTGACGCTTTCGACCGTCCCATTGAAATCAGTGAAGGGGCCTTCTTTTACGCGCACCATTTCGCCAACTTCAAACAGAACTTTGGGCCGCGGCTTCTCGACGCCCTCCTGCATCTGCTGCATGATCTTCTGCACTTCGGCCTCAGATATCGGCGTGGGCTTAGTTGCCGTGCCCCCGACAAACCCAGTGACTTTCGGCGTACTCTTTATGAGGTGCCAAGTCTCATCGTCTATTTCCATCTCGACGAGCACATACCCAGGGAAGAACTTACGCTCCGAGATGCTTTTTTGGCCGGACTTCATTTCCACGACTTCCTCGACCGGGACAAGGATCTTGCCAAATCGATCCTGCATCCCGGCCCGGGCGACGCGATCAATAAGCGCACGCTGCACGGATTTCTCGAAACCCGAATACGCATGAACAACGTACCAGCGCATAGCCATCAGTGCTTCCAACCCAAAATTAGATCATACAGCAGCCACTCAAGCCCTTTATCCGTGAGCCAAAGCACAATCGCCATAACAACCACAAAGGCAAAAACGATACCGGTGGTCTGAACCGTCTCTTTGCGGGTTGGCCACGAAACTTTTTTTGTCTCGACCCAGGATTCACGGCTAAAGACAAAAAAGCGCTGTCCTGGCGCCGTGAACCAACCAACAGCGACGCCTGCAATCAGCCCAACAAGGACTGACAGGACACGAAAAACCAGTGGCTGTTCGGATAATAGATAAAAGCCAGCCACGCCCAGCGCCACCAGCGCCAGCGCGAGCGTAGATTTGAGTCTGTCCACCATTGATCTGTTACCGTATCGATATTACGTGGCAGGGGCAGAGGGAATCGAACCCCCAACCTTCGGTTTTGGAGACCGACGCTCTGCCAATTGAGCTATGCCCCTGTGTTCGGAAACAGATTAACTGGAGCCTATGCGGGCACACCATATCGGCGGCTACTCACAAACCCCAGCACTCACGATTACTCGATAATTTTGGCGACGACACCGGCGCCGACGGTGCGCCCACCCTCGCGAATGGCGAAACGCAGCCCTTCTTCCATCGCGATGGGGGCAATCAGCTTGATCGTCAGCGAAATGTTGTCCCCAGGCATCACCATCTCGGTACCCTGCGGCAGATCAATGCTGCCCGTCACATCCGTCGTGCG
>JBAWHH010000321.1:0-4367 GCA_049593715.1 Rhodocyclaceae bacterium | reverse complement strand
CCGTCGGCCAAGGCCCCCACATCGGCGTTGCTGACCACCGCGTCGGCCGCGATCTCCTCGCCGCTGGCCAGCCGCACGCCGGCCGCGCGCCCGTTGCGCACCAGGATTTCCGCCACCTCGACACCGTAGCGGAACTGCGCACCACGGGCCGCGGCCAGTTGCGCCAGTGCCTGGGGAACGCGGTGCATGCCGCCTTCCACCAGCCAGACGCCCCGCTGCTCCACGTGGGCGATCAGCATCAGCGTGGCCGGCGCGAGGTACGGGGAGGATCCGCAATAGGTGGCGTAGCGGCCGAAAAGCTGCTGCAACCGGGGATCGCGGAAATACTCCCCGAGCGAGCGCCACATGGTCGAGTACGGCGCGATGTTCCACAGGTCGCCCAGGCCGCCGAGCCCGACGCGGGCGACCAGTTGCAGCACGTTAGGGCGGGAGGCATGGATGAAGGTCTTGTCCAGCGTGCGGTAGATGCGCTGCGCCCGCTCGCAGAAGCGGCGGTAGCCGCGCATTTCGGCAGCGCCGGCAAACTCGCCGATGGCCTCGGCGGATCGCTCCACGTCGGCGTAGAGATCCAGGCGTTCGCCTTCGCTCCAGGCGTGGCGCGCCAGCACGTCCGCCGGTTGCAGTCTCAGGTGCTCATGGAGGGAGGTGCCCGCTTCGGCGAAGATCTCCTCGAACACCCAGGGCATGGTGAATACCGTCGGTCCGGAGTCGATGCGCGCGCCGCCGGTCTCGACTTCGCGCATCTTCCCTCCCGGCGTGGCTGCCCGCTCCACCACCACAACGTCCACGTCTCGTGCCGCCAATTGCAGCGCTGCCACCAGACCCGCGACTCCCGCTCCTACCACTACCACACGCTGGCGGCCCACCGTCCGACTCCCTCCGCAGAATTTTTTGAATTGACTCGCCTTGAGCCCGTGTCTATATTAGCTGACATTTCGCTTAGACAAGCGAGCCTTACATATTTTGGGTATAGGTATTTGATGATGGATCCAATGGTGCGAATCGAGCAGGCCCTGAATGCGGCGATCGAGCAAAGCCTCGTTGCTGCGGTAGCCCACACGGACGGCCCCGATTGCCCGCCCCAACTCGCGGAGGCCTTGCGCTATTCGGTGTTCCCGGGGGGGCAGCGTATCCGTCCGCGCCTGTGCCTCGCCGTCGCCTGCGCCTGCGGCGAAGACGACCCGGCCATCGCCGACGCGGCGGCGGCCTCGATCGAGCTGATGCATTGCGCCTCCCTCGTGCACGATGACCTGCCCTGTTTCGACAACGCGCCGATCCGCCGCGGCAAGCCCTCGGTGCATCAGGCCTACGGCGAACGCGCCGCCGTGCTAGCCGGCGATGCGCTGATCGTGCTGGCCTTCCAGATCCTCGCCCGCGGCGCGGCTACCGCACCGCAACGCCTGGCGCCGCTGATGGGCATCGTTGCCCGCGCCGTCGGCATGCCGTCCGGCATCATTGCCGGCCAGGCCTGGGAAACCGAACCCAAAGTATCGCTTTCCGCTTACCAGCAGGCGAAAACCGGCGCCCTGTTCGCCGCTTCCACCATGGCCGGCGCAGCAGCGGCCGGCGCCGAGCCCGGCCCCTGGCGCACGCTGGGTGAAATGCTGGGTGAAGCGTATCAGGTGGCCGACGACATCCGCGACGCAGCGGGCAACGCGGAAAGCCTGGGCAAACCGGTGGGCCAGGACGTCGCCCTCGACCGCCCCAGCGCAGTACGCGAACTGGGCATTCCCGGCGCCGTCAAACACCTCAAGCAGTTGTTGGACACCGCCATGGCTTCCATCCCGTCGTGTTCCGGCATAGACGGTTTGCGCGCCGTGATCATGGCCGAGGCCAATCGCTTTCTGCCCGAGGATCTCGCCCGCCGCGCCGCCTGACGGCGGTAGCGAATCCTCCCTTTCCGGTCGTTTCTTCTGATTGAGAAAACCCAAGCGCGGGACGGTATTTCTTTGCTGTTCGACCGGTATCTCGACGCGCGCAACAGACTGTTTGCGAAACCGCAGTTTCAGCGCTGGGCAGCACGCTTTCCGCTCACGCGCTGGATTGCGCACCGCCGGGCGCGGGGCCTGTTCGACCTCTGCGCCGGCTTTGTCTATTCCCAGGTGCTACTGGCCTGCGTGCGGGTGAATTTGTTCGACGTTCTCGCCGCAGGGCCGCAGCCCCTCCCCACCCTGGCGGAGAAGTTCTCCCTGACCCCGGAAGCGACTGCGCGCCTGCTCGCCGCCGCCGTTTCGCTGCGGCTGGTGGAGCGCCGCAGCAAAAACCGCTTCGGACTGGGAGAACTGGGCATCGCCATGGTGGGCAACACCGCGCTGGCGGCGATGGTGGAACACCATTCCCTGCTTTACGCCGACCTGCACGACCCCCTCGCCCTGCTGCGGGGAGAAGGACAGGAAACGCGTCTCGCGGGTTACTGGCCTTATGGTGACTCGGAGCAGCGCCACAATCTGGCGGCGGAACGGGTGGAGGAATACACCACGCTGATGGCCGCGTCCCAGCCGCTCGTCTCCTCGGAAGTCCTCGACTCATATTCGCTAGACCGCCACCGCTGCCTGCTGGACGTCGGCGGCGGCGATGGATCTTTCCTTACGGCCGCTGCCGCCCGCGCGCCCCACCTGCGCCTGATGCTGTTCGACCTGCCGCCGGTGGCGGATCGGGCGCGGGAGCGCATCGCCGCGGCAGGGCTCGCCGATCGGGCCACGGCCTTCGGCGGGGACTTCCTGCGCGATCCGCTTCCCATCGGCGCGGATATCGTGTCGCTGGTCCGCGTGCTGCACGACCATGACGACGACGCAGCACTGACCCTGCTGCGGGCGGTACGCAAGGCGCTGCCCGCCGATGGCGTGCTGCTGCTGGCCGAACCAATGTCCGAAACCGCCGGTGCCGAGCCCATGGGCGATGCCTATTTCGGCTTTTACCTGCTGGCCATGGGCCGGGGCCAGCCGCGCAACGCGGAGCAACTCACCGCCTTGTTGACCCAGGCCGGTTTCCAGAAACCGCGCCCCATTCCCACCGGCATGCCGCTTCAGACCAGTTTGATGCTTGCCCGCCCGGGGTGACGCCGGGCAAACAGTAAGCTAAACTTGACATCTCATATAGTCCGCGTAAAGTGACACTTGGGCGCCTTCTCGGCGCCTCTTCAGTTGTTCGAAGGCATTAGCAGTTCGAAGCCTCGAGTTTGGGGAGAATTTGGATGGATACCCTCGCGGTCGTGCTCGAGGAACCGGAACGTCTCGTGCTAAGCCGCCTCGACCTCACGCCGCCCGGCGACGAAGATGTGGTCGTCGACATCGAATGGAGCGGCATCAGCACCGGTACCGAACGTTTGCTCTGGTCGGGGCGCATGCCGCCATTTCCGGGCATGGGCTACCCGCTGGTTCCAGGTTATGAATCCGTCGGCCGCATCCGTCAGGCGGGCCCGCGTTCCGGCCGTCAGGTGGGTGAACGCGTGTTTGTGCCCGGTGCCAAGTGTTATGGCGATGTGCGCGGACTATTCGGCGGCGCAGCGCGCACCGTGGTCCTCCCCGGCGTGCGCACCAGCCCGGTGGACGAACGCCTGGGCGAACAGGCCGTGTTGATGGCCTTGGCCGCCACGGCTTATCACGCCGCCGCGGGCCACACCCAACCGGACCTGATCATCGGCCACGGCGTTCTCGGGCGATTGATTGCACGGCTGGCAGTGGTCGCCGGCGCATCCCCCGTGGTGTGGGAAACCAATCCCCAGCGGGCGGCGGGCGCGGCAGGCTACCAAGTGCTCAATCCCAACGACGACGCGCGCCGCGACTATCGCACCATCTACGACGTCAGCGGCGATGCCTCCCTCCTCGACAGCCTCATCATGCGTCTCGCCCCGCGCGGCGAAATCGTGCTGGCCGGTTTCTACGACGAACCGCTGACCTTCACTTTCCCGCCCGCGTTCATGCGCGAGGCGCGTATCCGCATCGCCGCCGAGTGGCGCGAACCCGACCTCGTGGCGGTCAAGGCACTGGCCGAATCGGGACAACTGAGCCTGGACGGGCTGATTACCCACCGGCACCCGGCAACCGAAGCGGCGGCGGCCTACCGCACCGCCTTCAGCGACCCGCTGTGCCTGAAGATGATCCTCGATTGGAGAGCGTGTTGATGAATGACGCAAGCGGCGGCCCCGGCGTTCCGCTGGTCCAGTTCACCAAGAATCTGCGGGCCGAAGCGGCGCAGGAACCGGACGCGGTGGCCACCGGCCCGGTGATGCGGGAAACCCAGATCATCGCCATTTATGGCAAGGGCGGCATCGGCAAGAGTTTCACCCTGGCCAACCTCTCCTACATGATGGCGCAGCAGGGCAAGAAGGTGCTGCTGATCGGCTGCGATCCCAAGGCCGACACCAC
>JBAWHH010000320.1:0-5322 GCA_049593715.1 Rhodocyclaceae bacterium | reverse complement strand
TCACGAGATCCGCACGCCGATGAACGCCATCATCGGCCTGACCCACTTGCTGCACAAAGGGGATCTCAGCGACGGCCAGCGCGACCGCCTGGAGAAGATTCGGGCGGCGGCGGACCATTTGCTGTCCGTGATCAACGACATTCTCGATATCTCCAAAATCGAGGCGGGCCGGTTGGCGCTGGAGGAAACGCCCTTCACGCTGGCCGAACTGGTGGAAAACATTCGCGGTCTGGTGGCGGACCGGATGAGAGCGAAAGGTTTGCGCTTCGAGATCGAGGTGGCCGGCCTGCCGCCCATCCTCCTCGGTGATCGCACCCGCATCAGTCAGGCGTTGCTCAACTATCTGAGCAACGCCGTCAAATTCACCGAGACGGGCTCCGTTACCTTGCGCGGAAACGTGGTGGAAGACAGGGCGCGGGACATGCTCGTACGTTTCGAAGTCCAGGATACCGGGATCGGCATTCCGTCTGAGGTGCTGGAACGCTTGTTCGTCGCCTTTGAGCAGGCCGATACCTCCACCACGCGCCGCTATGGCGGGACGGGCCTCGGGTTGGCCATCAACCGCCATCTCGCGCGCATGATGGGGGGCGACGTCGCCGCCGAAAGCCGGCCTGGGGTCGGCAGCACCTTTTCCATCTCGATGCGCTTGCGCAAGGCGACCATGTCCAACGGGGCCGCAGCGGCTGGTTTCGACGCTTCGGCAACCGCCGTAGCCCCGGCGGAAGAGATGCTGAAGCGCGATTTCCCCGGGCGCCGCGTTCTCCTTGCCGAAGACGAGCCGGTGAATCGGGAAGTCGCCGTCGAGATGTTGCGGGACGACGCCGGCCTGGAGGTCGATGTGGCCGAGAACGGGCTACAGGCGGTGGAAATGGCCAAGAACACGGTCTACGACCTCGTGCTGATGGATATGCTCATGCCGCAGATGGACGGTCTAGACGCTGCCCGCGCCATCCGCCTGCTGCCGGCGTATGCCAAAGTGCCGATCATTGCCATGACCGCCAACGTCTTCGCGGCAGGGCGTCAGCGCTGCCTCGAAGCGGGCATGGACGATCACATTGCCAAGCCCTTCGAACCGCACCTGCTGTTCGAAACCATCCTCACCTGGTTGTCCCGACGCGCTACCCAATGAGAACGCCACTATTGCTTCCCGCCGGCCCTAGACGCCCATGAGTGCCATCGCGACACTGACCAAACTGCCCACGGGAATCGGGGGTTTCGACACCATCACCCGCGGGGGACTGCCGGCGGACCGGTCGACGCTGATTCTCGGCGGGCCGGGCTGCGGCAAGAGCATTTTTGCCCTGCAGACGCTGGTCAATGCAGCGCGCAGCCGCAACGAGCCGGGGATTTTTGTCGCGTTCGAGGAGCGGGCGGCGGATATCGTTGTGAATGCCGCATCGTTCGGCTGGAGTCTGCAGGAACTCGTCGATCGCAAGCTGTTCTTCCTCGACGCGCGCTTGGGCACTGATACCAGTACCAGCGGCAGTTTCGACCTCAGCGGCATGCTCGCCGGCCTGGGCGCCAAGGCCAAGGAGATCGGCGCGCGCTGGATCGTTTTCGACGCCATCGACGTGCTGCTTACGATGCTGGACGACCGCGTCGCTGAACTGAGAGAACTCTATCGCCTGCGCCAGTGGCTTTCGGAGGCGGGCCTGACCGGCATCATCACCGCCAAGATCGACGATGCCGATCCGGTGGCGCCCACGCGCTACGGCGAACTGCAGTTCCTCTCGGATTGTGTCATCCGGCTCGAACATCGCCTGCAGGACCAGGTTTCGCTGCGTGAACTGCGGGTCATCAAGTACCGGGGCTCATCGTTTTCCGAAAACCTGGCGTATTTCGTCCTCGGCGCCCAGGGTGTCGAGGTCGCGGACGTGCAGATCGGCGCCGACTTGCCGTCAGCGAGCCTGGAGCGCACCAGCAGCGGCGTTTCTCGCCTCGACACCATGCTCGGCGGCGGTTTCTATCGCGGCTCGGCCATCCTGCTTACCGGTTTGCCGGGAACGGCCAAGACGACGCTGGCGTGTGCTTTCGCAGCCTCTGTTTGCCGTCAGGGAGAGAAAGTCGTCTACTGCGCGTTCGACGAATCGCCGGCGGAAATTCAGCGAAATCTGGCCACGTTGCGGATCGACTTGAAAGAGCATGTGGCGTCGGGCCGGCTGGTGATGGTCGGTACGCGCACCGACTTTTGTTCCAGCGAAGAACACTTTGTACGCATCGCCGCGCTGGTGGAGCAACATCAGCCTTCATGTATCGTGGTGGATCCGTTTTCCACCCTCACTCGGGCTGGAGGAGACGTCCTCGCCACCAGTGTGGCGCGGCGCCTTGTCGGGCTGACCAAGTGTCGCGGTATCACGTTGATGGTCACTGCGTTGCAGGAGGGGGCCAGCATCAACGATGAGTTGAACCAGATGCATGTGTCGACGATCGCAGATACCTGGATCCACCTTTCGTATCATGAGGAAGGCGGCGAACGGAACCGCGCCCTCTCCATCGTCAAGTCGCGGGGTTCGGCTCACTCCAAGCAGTTGCGGGAGCTGCTGTTGTCGGCAGAGGGTATTACCCTGGCCAACGTCTATGCTTCTTCTGGAGAGGTGCTGATGGGCACCCTGCGGTGGGAGCGCGAAGAGCACGAGCAGCGCGAGCGCCTGCGGGTTTCCCATGCGCGCGAGGGGAAACGGCGCGAACTGGAACTTGCCCTGGCGGACGTTCAGTCGCGTCTGGCGCTGCTCAACCGGGAAATGGAACTGCGGCGTGCCCATCTCGAATTGCTCGAGGCCGAAGCCGTGGAAGAGGAGCGTACGATCAATGCCGACGATGCGATCCGCCAAAAACTGCGTAACGCAGACAGCAACGGAAGTTAAGGAGAGATAGGGGATGTCGTCGAGTCCAACGGAACTCAGGCTCTATGTCGTAAGCGGCACGCCGAATTCCGACCAGGCGCTGCTAAGGCTGCATGAGGCGCTGGCAGGCCAGCCCGGCGATCGGTTTCGTCTTGAAGTGGTGGACATTCGCAGCGAACCGCTGCGTGCCCTGTTGGACGGAATTGTCGCCATCCCAACACTGCAGAAGCAGACCGGCATGCAACGCTCGCGCCTCGCCGGCAATCTCGCCGACCGCAACGCGCTGGCGCTGTTTCTCGGGGCAGCGGATGAGCACGCCGCGTCGGCCCAAGCTTCGTGGGAAAACCCGCCTTTCGGCTCGCCCACCCCGCAGATGTAGTTGTCAGGGGCCTCTGTCTGTCTGGCCAGGGTTCAGCGTTTCATGCCGAAAACCGTGCGCGCCAGCCTGAGTGCCTGGGCACTGGCTTTGAGGTTGGCCCGCTGCAGCGCCGTAAAATTGGCGTCGAACTGAAGGCGTTCCTCGGCGAGGAACAGGCCGACCGCACCGCCAGCCTCGGCGAATCCGTCCAGGTCGCTCAACGTCAAAACCGGCTGCGTGCCGATCGTCTTCAGGACGACGGGAACGCGCCGCTCTTCCGACTCGCTCACGTAAGCGATGCTGCATCCCCCGGTGTCTTCCGCCGCGACGTTACGCCGGATTCGCAGCGGCCGGCCATGCACGGTTCGCCCCTCGATGGTGCCCAATGCCGTTCCGAATGGGTCGCGCCCGATGATGCACAAGTTGAGCGGGCTTTCCTTCGATGGGAAGGATTCCGCCGGCCAGTCCACGTACTTGGCGAAGTTTAAGATGAATGCCGCCTTTACCTGGTACTCCGCCGGCCCGCCGGCTTCCGGGTAGCCCAGGCCCGACGCGGACAGCCCGATCACCATCAGGCAGCAGCTACGCCACCAGCGTCGCGCAAGAAGGCGACGAAACCTGTTCATGGCGCGAGCGGAGACCGCACGCCGGATTTGTACCAGATCAGCGTGCACACCCCGGAGTCGCCTGCGCGCATGGGATGGAGAAAGGCAATCACCAGTTCGGTCGGACTGCTCAAAGGCACTGGGCGAATGGGTCGAATCGCGGATTCGGGCACCACGTTGCTGGTTGGCGGATCAGAATTTCCATTTCACTTGCAGATATCCGCCGCGCACGATTTCGGCCGACTGCGCCGAGAGGAAGTCACTGGCGAACTCCGCATGGCGCGGATCGAACAGGTTCTGGCCGACCAGGGAGAACTCCAGGTTCTTGTTCATCTTCCACGCGTAACGCAGATCCACGGCCGTGTAAGCGGGAATGTTGGCGTAGCCGAGGGCGCCGACGCGTCTGGCCCAGATGTCCAGTTGCTGGTTGGGACCGAGGTTGAAGGACGAGCGCAAGGAGAGCTTATGCCGCGGGGAGAGCCCTTCTAGCATTGCCGCTGCGTCGTCGTTGGCGGGATCGCCGGTGAGCCGGCCGTTGATACTTTGATACGTGTATGCACCCTGCAGCCGCCACCAGTCTGTCGGGTGCCAGTCGACGGCGAGTTCGAGACCATGGGTCCGCGCTTTCAGTGCGTTGCTGGTTTGCGAGGTGAAGGTCGCATAAGGCGGAAGCCCCATAACCAGACCTTGGCCAATTGAAACCGCACTGCGAAGCTTGTCGTAATCGTTGTAGTAAGCCGCTGCGTCCACCGACAGCTTGGGTGTCAATTGCGTGCGATAGCCGAGCTCGAACGCCGTAAGCCGCTCGGAGTCCAGATCCGGATTGGGCTGCACCAGCGTAACGATGGGCAAAGGGCTCTGCGAATTCGGCGGGATGACGGCATAGGTGACCTGCACGTCCCTTTCCGCCCGCGATGGTGTGCGTACGGCCCGGGACGCCGCTGCCCACACTGAATCCTTGCTGGTCGGCGTCCACAGCAGGCGGACACTGGGCTGGGGTTCGAATCCGGTAAGCGAGTTGTGCTCCAGTTTCGCCCCCAACATCAGCTTCCAGGTCTCGGGCACCAGCGTGATTTCGTCCTGCACGAAAGCGCTCACCAATGACAAGTCACGGCTTTTCGGCGCAAACGTCAGGTAGCTGATGCCCGTTGCCGCGGCGGTATCGCCAGTGGAGATGTCGTCGCTGCTCCAGCGGTACCCCAAACCCCAGACGACATCGTGCCGGGTTCCCGCCTGGAGACGGTGCTGGAAATCGACGTCGAAGGTGGTCCGACGCTCCTTGGCCAGCGGCAGGATGTCAAGTTCGGTCACGTCCGCGTACGACTGCAGTGTCGCTTGGGACCCGTTTTCCAGCGTCCAGTCGAAGCGTCCGAGAAGGTTGGCTCCCCTGTTTTTCTGGGCGACTGCCGTCGGCAACTGGTAGGGCGCAAACAGCGTGGGGAAGAGCAGGTTGTCGTTGCTCTTGCCATCGTAGGCGTTGCCGATCAGCGTCAGGTTGCTGCCGGCGGCGAGGTTC
>JBAWHH010000319.1:0-1889 GCA_049593715.1 Rhodocyclaceae bacterium | reverse complement strand
CTTCACTTCCGCCACCAGCAGCCGAGCCTCCGGATCGCCGGGTCGAACCGCCGTCCCGCGGCCGATGGTCTCCACGGCGAGTTGTGGTTCCCGATTAGCCGCATGCGCCTGGGCCAACCGCATCATGACGTCCACGGACTCGGGCTGGTCCTTCAAGACGGCCCGGAAATCGGCAATCGCATTGGCGCCATCGCCGCGGGCGAGGGCCATTTGCCCGCGAAGAAGCAGGGCCGCATTGTCACGGGGATTCTCTTTGAGGATCTCCGCGAGCAAATCTGCCGCCTCGTCCGTTCGCTCCTGCCCCACGCGGATGCTTGCCAGGGCGCCGCGGGCGCGCAATCCGTCCGGCGATTTCTTGGCGCGCTTGATGATCTCAGCGTAGGCCTGCTCCGCCTTGGCAACGCTCCCCTGCCCCCCGTGCATCGCAGCCAGGCCGAAGCGCAGCGGATAGGCGTCCGGCTTGGCTTCGATGGCTGCGACCAGTTCCTTCTCGGCCTTGTCGCCTTGCCCGGTGGACAGCAGGAACTCCGTCAGCGCCAGAATACGTTGGGGATCCTCGGGCACCGCCTGGATCGCGTCGCGCAAAACTTTCTCCGCCGCTGCACGGTCATTGCGCCCCACATGCAGGCGCGCCAGACGAACGGGGAAATCCAGCCTCTTCGGCTCCAGCGCGATCAGTTCTTCGTACTGCTTGATCGCCTTTTCCCCCTCCTTGGTCTCGATCAGCAGGTTCGCTAGGACGACCCGAAGGTCCAGGGATTTGGGGTTCGCCTTGATACCTTGTTCGAACAGGGCGACCGCCGCATCGGGCTTGCCCTGGGAATTGTAGATGCCGGCTACTGCACCATAGGCTTCGACGTACGAGGGGGCGAGTTTGATCACCCGCTCGCCCGTCGCCAGCGCGCCGGCCGTGTCACCATTGCGCGCCAGGAAGGCCACCTTTACCGTAAGCGCCGCGGGATCGTCCGGATTCTTCGCCAACACCTCGTTGATCTTGGCTTCGGCGCTCTTCATGTCGCCACCGAACAGGTAGAGCCGGGCCAGACGCGTCAGCACTTCCGTGTTGGCGGGATCGAGTTCAGCGGCGCGCAGATAGTAGGCGAAAGCCTTCTGCAGATTGCTCCGCTGCTCCTCCACCTTGCCGAAGATCAGATAGGGCTCGGCCGTCTTTGGCTCGATCTGGAGCACGTTCTTGAGTTCAACCAGTGCTTTCTCGGTCTCCCCTGCGGCATATAAGCCCCTTCCCTTGTTCAGGTGATCGGCAAGGCGGGCCTCCTTGCCGCCGCACGCGGCCAACAGGCCGCTCAATGCGATGGCGCCACAGAGGATAGTGATGGATTTGCGTGGGTTCATTGAAGTCTCCGGCAAGGTTCGGCGCAGCTCAGGCAGCCACGACACTTTCGCGGTTGAGTTGGCGGATGTAGTCGGCGTAGGCCAGGGCAATGCCCTCCCGCAGGGGCGTCTTGGCCCGCCAGCCGGCGGCGCTCAGACGGCTCACGTCGAGCAGCTTGCGCGGCGTGCCATCGGGCCGGGTCTCATCGAAAACCAGCCGACCTTCGAATCCGACCACCTCCGCGACCATTGCCGCCGTTTCCGCGATGGTCAGATCCTCGCCCACGCCGACATTGATGATCTCCCCGGCTTCGGCGGCATCGATACGCTCCAGCACGAACAGGCAGGCATCGGCCAGATCGTCGACGTAGAGGAACTCCCTGCGCGGGGTTCCGGTGCCCCAGACGACGACGGCGTCAGCACCGCTCACTTTCGCCTCGTGCATCTTGCGGATCAGCGCCGGCAGAACATGGGAGTCCAGCAGATCGTAGTTGTCGCCCGGGCCATAAAGATTGGTGGGCATCAGGGCAACGAAATTGGTCCCATATTGGCGGTTG
>JBAWHH010000318.1:0-2515 GCA_049593715.1 Rhodocyclaceae bacterium | reverse complement strand
GCCGGCTGGAGTCCGGCCGCCGCAGGGGCATCAGGATTGCGGGGGTCGTCGGGCGGCGGGTTGTCGCCGCGCAGCCCGACGCGATGCCGGTGATTCCTACATCTTCTGCTTGCCTTCGTTGCCGGGGATGAACGGGCTCCAGGGCTGGGCGCGGACCGGTTCCTTGGTTTTCCACACCACGTTGAACTGCCCGTCCGGCCGCACTTCACCGATGAGCACCGGCTTATGCAGATGGTGGTTGGTGGCGTCCATGGTCAGCGTGAAGCCCGACGGCGCCTTGAAGGTCTGGCCGCCCATGGCGGCGATGACCTTGTCCACGTCCGTGCTCTTGGCCTTTTCCACCGCCTGTTTCCACATGTGCATGCCGACGTAGGTGGCTTCCATCGGGTCGTTGGTGACGACCTTGTCGGCATTGGGCAGGCCGCTCTTCTTCGCCCAGTCGCGGTAGGACTTGATGAAGCCGTCGTTGACCGGATTCTTCTGCGTCATGAAGTAGTTCCAGGCAGCGAGATGGCCCACCAGGGGTTTGGTGTCCACGCCGCGCAGTTCTTCTTCACCCACGGAGAAGGCCACCACCGGCACGTCCGTCGCTTTCAGGCCGGCATTCCCCAGTTCCTTGTAGAAAGGCACGTTGGAGTCGCCATTGATGGTGGAAATGACCGCCGTCTTGCCGCCCGCGGAGAACTTCTTGATGTCGGCGACGATGGTCTGGTAGTCGCTGTGGCCGAACGGGGTGTATTTCTCTTCGATGTCGGAATCCTTCACGCCTTTGCTCTTGAGGAAAGCGCGCAGGATCTTGTTGGTGGTGCGGGGATAAACGTAGTCGGTGCCGAGCAGGAAGAAGCGCTTGGCGCCGCCACCTTCTTTGCTCATCAGGTATTCGACAGCCGGAATCGCCTGCTGGTTGGGCGCGGCGCCAGTGTAGAACACGTTTTTCTCCAGTTCCTCGCCTTCGTATTGCACCGGGTAGAACAGCAGGCCGTTCAGTTCCTTGAATACCGGCAGGACCGATTTGCGCGATACCGAGGTCCAGCAGCCGAACACCACCGCGACTTTGTCCTTGGAGATCAGTTGGCGCGCCTTCTCGGCGAACAGGGGCCAGTTGGAGGCCGGGTCCACCACCACGGGTTCGAGCTTCTTACCCATCACGCCGCCCTTGGCGTTGATTTCGGCGATGGTCATCAGCGCCGTTTCCTTCAACGCCGTTTCCGAGATGGCCATGGTGCCGGACAGGGAATGCAGGATGCCGACTTTGATGGTGTCGGCAGCGTAGGCGTTCGGGAGCGTGCCGATGGCGGCAAGCGAAGCAGTCAGCACGAGGGTTTTGGCGAAATCTCTGCGTTTCATTCTGGGAGCCCTTTTTCGAAGTGGTGGAAGCCGATCCGAACGCGCCGCCGGCGCAGCGCTTTCGTCTCCAAGGGATTTAGCGAAGACCGTGCCACGGGGCAGCCGCCGTTCTGGAGGGTGCTTCCACCTTTCTGGTCCCGGACTATCGATCAGTATAAATTTCAAACAGTTGGCGGTGGTGCATCACTCCGCGGGGCAGGGCGCCGCGAAGCTGCGGCCAAGGCCTGGGTTGATCCGTGCCCCCAATCGGGGCGCGCATCGTTGGTGCGCTACGAAACCCGGTTGCGCCCGGTCTTGGTGCGGCGCCGTTGGTGGCCTACAACGGCGCGAGGGAATCACAAAAGCTCGGGAAAACGTTCGAGCCAGATCCAGGCAAGCGCAACCTTGATCGCGACGATCAAGGCCAGTGATGCTGTGACGTAGCACCCGGTCGCCGCGATTGTCCAGCCTGCTCCTTGGTCACAGAGCGTGCCGCAGCCAAACCAGATGGCGGTGATCACCAGCCACTTGATGGCGAAAGCCGGGAGGAGGCGGCGCAGGCCGCGGTTGTGGCGATAGTTCTGTTGGCGCTCCAATGTGGTGCCGCGGGTGACGTCGCGGAAATACTGGAACGGCCAGAGAAAGCGATAAAACAAGCGCCAAGCGGGCTCGATTCGGGAGGCGAAGCTGGGGGCCGGATCGGTGCGCGGCATGGTCTCCCTCTTCTCATCGGACGTTCGAGGGCGGCGGCGACCGACCAGCCCTCGCTAGCCGGGGTCATGCCAGCCAAGAAACCGGCTGGCTGGCATGCGGCGAACGGCACTCTCCAGTGCCAGCGCGGCGCTATCGCGGCCTACTGGGACGGAAGGATCCGCAACGTCAATTTGAACCGCTCGATGACGGAACGTTCCCCCTCCCATTGCCGCCAGTGCTTGAGCGCGAACGAGGCTTCACCGGATTTTCTGGCGCGTACTGTCCACTGCGTTTCGCCGCCACTCCCCATCGTATTGGACTTGGCAAAGTGCTTGCCTTTCGTTGCCTCAACGCCCCGTGTCCGTGGGTCCGTTGTCCCTTCCATCCAAAAACAAACGGGGGCAGAGCCCCCGTTGTCGTAAGCCGGTGGTCGCAGGCTATTCCACCTTGGCCTTCTCCCGCAGCTCCATGATGTGTTTCTGCACCGCCTGTTGCT
>JBAWHH010000317.1:0-9516 GCA_049593715.1 Rhodocyclaceae bacterium | reverse complement strand
ACCACGCCTGGCTCTACAACCGCAAGCCGAGCAAGGTGGGCAACAACACGCTCAAATACCAGCGCGTCGACCCGCGGCTGCGGGAGCGGATGCGCGCCGGATGGAACCAGCCTGTGGTCTGGCCGATGGCCTTGACGCTGGGCCTGGTTGCGCTATTCGCCTGGCCCGCGGTGCGTGGCTACCGCCGGCGGGAAGCGGCGCGCGGTCTCAGCGTCGAATCCGCTCGTTTCGGGGACGGCCGCCCGTGATCGCCTACATCGTCCGCCGGCTGCTCTACGCCCTGCCGATTCTCATTGGCGTGAATCTGCTGACTTTCTTCTTGTTCTTCGTCGTGAACACCCCCGACGACATGGCGCGCATGCAACTGGGCATCAAGCGCGTCACCCCGGAAGCCATCGAGCGCTGGAAAGCGGAGCGAGGTTACGACAAGCCGATGGTCTGGAACGACAAAGCGCCGGGGGCCGCGAAGCTGACCGACACCATCTTTTTCACCAAGTCGGTCAAGATGTTCGCCCTGGATTTCGGCCGCGCCGACGACGGGCGCGACATCGGGCGGGAGATCGCCTCGCGCATGGGGCCCAGCCTCGCCATCGCGCTGCCGGTGTTCATCCTGAGCCTGTTCGTCACGGTCTCCTTCGCGCTCCTGCTCGTCCTGTTCCGCGCCACGGCCATCGACCTCTGGGGGGTGGTGCTGTGCGTGGCGATGATGTCCATTTCCAGCCTGTTCTACATCATCGGTGGGCAATACGTGGTGTCGAAGATCTGGAATCTGGTGCCGATTTCGGGTTATGCGCCCGGCCTCTCCGGCGCCAAGTTCCTGTTGCTGCCGGTCCTGGTGAGCGTGATTGCCGGCATCGGCAGCAGCACGCGCTGGTACCGCACCATTTTCCTGGAAGAGATCGGCAAGGACTACGTGCGCACTGCCCGCGCCAAAGGCTTGTCGGAAATCGTGGTGCTGTTCCGCCACGTGCTGCGCAACGCCCTGATCCCGATCCTGACCGGCGTGGTGGTGGTGATTCCGCTGCTGTTCATGGGCAGCCTGATCACCGAATCGTTCTTCGGCATTCCCGGCCTCGGCAGCTACACCATCGACGCCATTAACGCGCAGGATTTCGCCGTCGTCCGGGCCATGGTTTTCATCGGCTCCGGCCTGTACATCGTCGGCCTGCTGCTGACGGACATCTCCTACACCCTGGTGGATCCGCGGGTGCGTTTCGAATGATGCCCTTCGTGCCCGTGGTCTTGTGGACCGATGCGCTGATCTTCGTCCTGGTGGGGGCGTCGATTGCCGCCGCTGTGTATTCCTTGCGGCAGGCGCATCTGCGGGCGGCGTGGAGGCGGGTGGGTGAGTCCCGCGCCGGCATGGCAGCGCTGGCCGTATTGACGCTGTTCCTCGCCGTGGGCCTGCTGGATTCGCTGCACTACCGGCCGCGGCTGGCCAACAGCGGCGGGCAGCAGCAGAGCGCGTTCGGCGTCGAGGTGCTGAGCGTTTTCGACGCCCTCGCGGCGGGCCTGCGCACGCGCACGGAGAAGACCTACTCCGCCCCGCTTGCCACGCAAGCGTTCGCCAAGGAGACGCTGGAACGGGGGGACGGCACCCAGACCCGCGATTTTCCCCGCTTGAAGCATGGCGGCGCCCACCTCGGGGATCCCGGCCAGGATCAGCTCGCCGACATCGCGTATCGGGCGTTCAAGGGCCTCGCCCTGGGCGCCGTGGCCTGGCTGGCTATTGCCATGGTGCTGGTAGCGGTGCAGTCGCGGCGATCGGATCAGCCGCTGGACCGGACCTGGCGCAGCATCGTCCGTGGGGAAACGCGACTGGCCTGGAACGCCGTGTTATGGGCGCTGGCGGCAGCGGCTGTCCTGCTCGGTCCTTTGCTGGCCCTGTCGGGCAGCTACCATGTTTTCGGCACCGACAAGGTCGGCCAGGACGTGCTCTACCTGACGCTGAAGAGCATCCGCACGGCGCTGGTCATCGGCACCCTGACCACGCTGGTGACGCTACCGTTCGCCGTCGCCCTGGGCCTGCTGGCGGGGTACTTCGGCGGCTGGATCGACGATGTCATCCAGTATCTCTACACCACGCTCAATTCCATCCCCGGGGTGCTGCTGATCGCGGCGGCGGTGTTGATGATGCAGGTGGTCATCGACACCCACCCGGAATGGTTCGCCACGGCGGCGGAGCGGGCGGATGCACGCCTGCTGGCGTTGTGCCTCATTCTCGGCGTCACTTCGTGGACCGGCCTGTGCCGCCTGCTGCGGGGCGAAGCGCTGAAGCTGCGAGAGCTGGATTACGTGCAGGCAGCGGAGGCGTTCGGCGTCTCCCATGGCCGCATCATCGCGCGCCATCTGCTACCCAACGTGATGCACATCGTGCTCATCGCCCTGGTGATGGATTTCTCCGGGCTGGTGCTGGCGGAAGCGGTGCTTTCCTATGTCGGCATCGGCGTTGATCCGACGACCATCAGTTTCGGCACCATGATCAACACGGCACGTATGGAACTCTCCCGCGAGCCGGTGGTTTGGTGGTCGCTGGCGGCGGCGTTCGTATTCATGTTCACCCTTGTGCTGGCGGCGAACCTGTTTGCCGATGCCGTCCGGGATGCCTTCGACCCGCGTGCGCGGCCGCGGCCGCGGCGAAGCCTGAGGGCGGCAACATGACCCGGCCGCTGCTGGAAGTGGCGAACCTGACCACCTGCCTCGACGGCGGGGAGACCGTGGTACGGGCCGTGGACGACGTGTCCTTTGCGGTGCAGCGGGGAGAAACCTACGCGCTGCTGGGTGAATCCGGTTGCGGGAAGTCCATGACCGCCCTGTCCCTGATGCGCCTGCTGCCGGAATCCGGGCGCATCGTGGCGGGCAGCGTCCGCCTTGCGAACCGCGACCTGCTGGCGGAACCGGAATCCAGCATGCGCGAAGTGCGCGGCCGGGACATGGCGATGATCTTCCAGGAACCGGCCACCAGCCTGAATCCGGTGCTCACCGTGGGCATGCAGATCGGCGAGGTGCTGATTCGCCATGGAGGCATGGCGCCGGCGGCGGCGCGGGTGCGGGCCGCCGAACTGCTGGAAGCCGCCGGCATCGGCGACGCCCAGCGCCGGCTGGACGCTTTCCCGTTCCAGATGTCCGGCGGCATGAAGCAGCGGGTGATGATCGCCATGGCGTTGGCGGGCGAGCCCGGGCTGCTCATCGCCGACGAGCCGACCACGGCACTGGATGTGACGATCCAAGCCCAGGTGCTGGAACTGCTCGCCAAGCTGCAGCAGGAGCGCGGGATGGCGGTGCTGCTGATCACCCACGATCTGGGCGTGGTGGCGCGCATGGCGCAACGGGTCGGCGTCATGTACGCGGGCCAGCTCATCGAGGAAGCACCCCGGGAATCGTTTTTTTCCGCTCCGCGCCACCCCTATTCGCAGCGGCTTTTCGCCGCGCTGCCCTCAGCCCGGCGGCGCGGCACCGGCCTGGAGACCATTCCGGGGACGGTGCCGGCCCTGACGGAGCGCTTCGCCGGCTGCCGCTTTGCCGACCGCTGCGCCCAAGCGTGGGATCGCTGCCATCGGGAGGTTCCCGCTTGGCATCGGTTGGGCGAGGATCACAAGGTCTGTTGCCATCTCTACGATCCGTCCAGTGCTTCCGGGCGGGCGCAAGTCGTCGGCGGCCAGGCGGTTGCAGCGGAATCGGCAGCAAATGTGCCATCGGCGCAACTGCTGGACGTGCGCGGCCTGCAGGTTCATTTTCCTATGCGCCGGGGGGTGCTGCGGCGCGTCCATGGCCAGGTGAAAGCGGTGGACGGCATCGACTTGCGGCTCGATTCAGGCCGCACGCTTGCGTTGGTGGGCGAATCGGGCTGCGGCAAGACCACCGCCGGCAAGGCGATCCTGCGGCTTCTCCAGCCCACTGCCGGCAGTATCGTTTTCCGCGGCGAGGACATCGCCAATCGCTCGCGCCGCGCATTGCAGCCGCTGCGGCGGTCGATGCAGATGATTTTCCAGGATCCGTACTCGTCCCTCGATCCGCGCATGCGCGTCGGTGAAATCATTTCCGAAGGGATGGTGGCCCTGGGTCTGGCGCGGCCGGGCGAGTCTACCCAGGAGGCCATCGCTGCCCTGCTGGAGCAGGTGGGTCTGGACGGCGAGATGGCGGGACGTTTTCCCCACGAGTTTTCCGGAGGCCAGCGCCAGCGCATCGCCATTGCCCGGGCGCTGGCGGTGAGCCCGCAGTTGCTGGTGTGCGATGAGCCCACCAGCGCCCTGGACGTTTCGGTACAGGCACAGATTCTCAACCTGCTGAAGGAACTGCAGGCGCGGTTGGGGCTGGCCTACTTGTTCATCACCCACAACTTGGCGGTGGTGGACTATCTGGCCGACGACATCGCGGTGATGTACCTCGGGCGCATCGTGGAAAGCGGCAGCGCGGCGGAGATCCTCGGCGCGCCGCGCCATCCCTACACGGAAGCGCTATTGGCGGCGGTTCCCCGGGTGGAAGAGCCGGGCCGGCAGCCGCCGCGGCCGTTGGGCGGGGATCTGCCTTCTCCAATCCGCCCGCCCGAGGGTTGCCACTTTCATCCGCGCTGTACGCAGGCAGAGGACATCTGCCGCGCCGCTTACCCGGCTCGTACTATGCTGAGCCCGAGCCACGGCGTCTGCTGCCATCTTTACGGGGAGCTGGCGGCCCGGGCAGGGAAGACGGCGGGTTGAAGCGGGCCCCGCCCGCTTCCGGCTGCTAGGATTTGCGTTTGCCGCCCTTGCTGGCGGGGGCCTTCTTCGGCGCGCCGCTGGTCTTCGCGGCGCGGGCGGGTTTTGCGGTGGCTGTGCCCTTTGCCGCTACGGGGCGGGCCTTGGCGCTACTCGCCTTGGGTGCGCCGGCAGCCTGGATGGTGCGCGCTCCTTTGGCGAGTGACCGGCCATGGCCCGCCTTTGCGGCGGTTTTGCCGTGGCCAGCGTGGGCAACGGCCCGGGCAGCCTTTCCTGCGACCGCTGGCCGATCGTCCCTGTTCCGCAGGACAATCACGACGCGCTTTCCACGCCGGGTAATGATCTTCACGCGTTTGGCGCTCTGCCGGGAACCCCGCGCTGCAGGCTTTTCGTCGGGATCCGCCGCCACTTCGTACGCCGTGTCGGCGCCTGGTGGTGATGCCGGCTCGGTCTTGGCGATGGGCAGGGCTTCCTTGTTGGCCGGCACCAGCAGGGTGCGCCCTATGGCGACTCGGCCGCGAGGCTTGATGCCGTTGATCTCGCGCAGCCGTTCGCTGGTGATGCCATAGGTCGCTGCGATCCGGTCGATCCGGTCGTTGCGCTGGACGGTGTAACTGTCCCAACTGACGAGCGGCTTGTCGTAGCTGTCCAGATTGCTAAGGAATTTCTCTGCCTTGTCGGCGGGGACGACGAGGTGGGCCTGGCCAACGGCCACGGGCCCGTTAAAACCTGGGTTGAGCGCGCGAAACTCCTCCAGCGGTGTTTCGGCGAGTCGGGCGGCCAGGGCCAGATCCATGTCGGCGCGTTTGTCTACTTTGGTGAAGTAGGGCCGGTTGGGAATGGGGGCGAGAACAACGCCGAGCGCCTCGGCGTTCGCCACGATGTTCTTGAGCGCTTGCAGTTTAGGGACGTAGTTGCGCGTCTCGGCCGGCATGCTCAGGCTCATGTAGTCCGTGGGCAGGCCCGCTGCCTGATTGCGTGCGATGGCGCGGCCAACGGCGGCCTCGCCCCAGTTATATGAAGCCAGGGCGAGGTGCCAGTCGCCATGCATTTCGTAGATGGTTTCCAGGTAGTCCAGCGCCGCGCCGGTGGATGCGACGATGTCACGACGCTGGTCGACGAAGGAGTCCTGCTTGAGCTGGTAATTGCGACCGGTGGACGGAATGAACTGCCACAGCCCGGAAGCCCGGGCGCGGGAGTAGGCCATCGGGTTGAACGCGCTTTCCACCATGGGCAGCAGGGCCAACTCGGTCGGCAGGCCACGCTTCTCGATCTCTTCGACGATGTAGTGGAGATAACGCCGGCTGCGCTCGGCAATGCGCGTCATGTACTGCGGATGGTTCAGGTAATAGGCCTGCTGCCGCGTGACCAGTTCATTGTCCAGGTCGGGCATCGAGAACCCGTTGCGGATCCGCACCCACAAGTCCTTCGGGGGGATTGTGAGGTCGATCTTGGAGATCGAAATCGTCGGGTCCGTCAGTAGTTGAGTACCGCTGCGCGTGTCGGCCCCATGGCTTGCCGCGGCGGAGCGCTTCGCGACGGCAGTTTTTGTCTGGTCGCCGCGAACGCCTTGCTGGGTCGCACAGCCCGGGAGCAGTGAACACAGGAGGATCCAGAGCAGGGCCGATCCGTGGTGTATTGTGGGGCGCTCGGCCATATGTTATGCGTCCACTAAGAGTAGGAGTATCAAATAAAACAAGATGTTAGCGCTTACATCGCATCCCGTCAATGAAAAAAAACCGCAATGAAAACAGGGGGCGGCGTTGTCGATGAGATAATTTATTCCCTATCGATCCCGCCCAAACCCCTCCCGGAGAACAGGAACAACGGTCATGAAGATTCTGGTCGTCGAGGATTCGCCCACGGCGCTACAGGTGTTGTGCCAGCAGGTGGAACGTATCGGCATGGTGCCGATTCCTGCGAGGGATGGATTGGCTGGCATGGAGGCTTACCGCAAGCACAAGCCGGACATCATTCTTCTGGACGTGGTGCTGCCGGAGACCGACGGCTTCTCCGTGGCGCAGCAGATCCGCAGCTTAGAGTCGAATGGTGACTGGACGCCCATCATCTTTCTCACGGTGCGGGCGAACGATGAGGATCTGGCGCGCGGCATCGGTGTCGGCGGCGACGATTACCTCATGAAGCCCGTGAGCGAGATCGTGCTGGGGGCAAAACTTCGGGCGATGCTGCGCATTGTCGATATGCGTCGCTCGCTGCTGACGGTGAGCCGGCGGCTGGATCGCGCCAATCGAGAACTGCGTCGGCTCTCCGCCCAGGACAGCCTGACCGGGATCGCCAATCGGCGTTATTTTGACGAAACTTTCGGGCGGGAATGGCGCCGCGCCGCGCGCAACCGCAAAGCCATTTCCCTCGTCATGTGCGACGTCGATTATTTTAAGCAATACAACGATGTGTACGGCCACCAGGCAGGCGACGAATGCCTCATCCAGGTGGCGCAATGCCTGGCGAAACAGGCACGTCGGCCCGGCGACTCGGTGATGCGCTACGGTGGCGAAGAATTCGCCGTACTCTTGCCGGAGACCGATGGGCGGGGGGCCAGTGTCCTGGCCGAGAAAATCCGCGCCGCTGTGGAGGCTCTGGCCATCGCTCACGCGGGGTCAGAGGTGGGGAAAGTGGTCACGGTCAGCGCCGGCGTGGCCAGTGCCGTCCCCGGGGTGGCGGCGGAAAAACAAAGTGATCTGCTGCAATGGACCGACGCCGCGCTTTATGAGGCCAAGCGCCTGGGCCGCAACCAAGTGGTGAGCTACAAACTGGGTGGGGGGGTCTGAGACAAACTCAGAATCCGTCTTTCCAGGTGCGCAGGGCGGCGAACACTTCTCCAGGCGCTTCCAACGGTTTACCAACATGCTTGCTTGCGGCCAGCGCCACGGCGGGCACTGCCGCCCTGAGAAAAGGATTCGTCTGGCGTTCCTCTGCCAGGGTCGAGGGTACCGATGGGAGCCCCTGCGCGCGCAGCGCCGCAACGTCCCGCGAGCGCGCCGACAACGCGGCGTTACCCGGTTCCACGGCAAGCGCGAAATCGATGTTGGCGAGCGTGTATTCGTGGGCACAGTGGATTCGCGTATCGTCCGGCAGGGCTGCCAGTTTGGACAGGGATGCCCACATCTGCGCGGCGGTGCCCTCGAAGAGGCGGCCGCAGCCGCAGCCGAACATGGTGTCGCCACAGAAGAGGGTGCTTAGCCCATAATACGCGACGTGTCCTCGGGTATGACCGGGAACGTCCAAAACCGCCAACTGCAATTCGATTCCCGGAATGCGCACCGTGGAGCCTTCCCTGACGCCGATATCGATTTCCGAAATGCCTTCCGTTGCCGGGCCGAAAACGGTCGCGCTGAAGTTCGCCTTCAACTCCGCCACGCCCCCCGTGTGGTCCGCGTGGTGATGGGTAACAAGGATCGCGGACAGGGTGAGGTCGTGTTCGGCAAAGTAACGGACCACCGGTGCGGCGTCGCCCGGGTCGACCACGGCCGCGTACGGACCTGCGTGCAGCAGCCACAGATAGTTGTCGCGGAAGGCGGACAGGGGAATGATTTTCATGGCCGCTAGCTTGTCAGCCGGTTGCACTCCATGTCAATCGCGGGCTTGAACGAGTGGCTGGTCACTCCCCAGGGCCGTTATGTGCTGGCCTGGGAGCAGGAGCGCTACGACCAGATCGTGGCGGACATTTTTGGCTTCAATGCGTTGCAGATGGGCATGTCCCAGTGCGACTTCTTGCGCGCCAACCGCATGCCGTTCCGGCAAAGCTGCGATACAGAAGGCAGGGCCGAGGTCCATACGCTGTTCGAGCATCTCCCCTACGCTGCAAACAGCCTTGATCTGGTGGTGATGCCGCACGTCCTCGAGTTCTCGCGAAATCCACACCAGATTCTGCGCGAAGTGGAGCGGGTCCTGGTCCCTGAAGGCCAAGTGGTTATCGCCGGTTTCAATCCTTACAGCTTGTGGGGAATGCGGCGCAGGCTGGCGCGGTGTGAGCCTGTATTCCCCTGGAACGGGAACTACCTGGGCGTTCTGCGCCTGCGCGACTGGCTCAAGCTGCTCGGTTTCGAGACACAGTTCGGCGGATTCGGCTGCTATGCCCCGGCGGCCGTGGACGGGAAATGGCTGCAGCGCTACAACTTCATGGAACTGGCCGGGGCGCGGTGGTGGCCGATTGCCGGCGCAGTCTACATGCTGCAGGCGATCAAGCGTGTTCCCGGCATGCGGGTGATTCTGCCCGGCTGGCGCGAGCGCCGGGCCCGCGCCAAAGCGAAAGCACTGGCGCCCGTGGTTCAGAAGTCAGGCACCGACCACTGATTCGCGGGCGACTCGTCGGAAGCCCGAGCCACCCGTTGCAGCGGGCCAGTCTTTCCAGTCACGATCAGATCATGCGCTGTTCCCTCTGAATCCGGGCCTCGCTCACCGGCTTCAAGTGCTCGTTTGCCCCGTTGTGGCCAATTGCACACATAGGGGGGCAGTGACGCCTGCTATAGTCCCGGCGCGCCTGGATTGCTGAAGGTTCGATTGCGGAGTTACCTCGGCTTGCGCGCTACGGTGCTTCGGCTGGAACTCGAGCAAAACTCAACCGAATGCGGCACACAACTCGCGGAGCCATTCCGACAATGTGTTGTTACCGAACTGGAAGTCTTCGGCAATGAGAATATGCAAAATTTGGGACGCCGACTACCCTTGGGATGTCCGCGTCGAGAAGGTCTGTGAGGCGCTTATCGCCGCCGGACATGAAGTCCACCTGGTATGTCGCAACCGGCAGCAGAAGCCGGAATACGAGCAGTTGGGCGAATTGCACATTCACCGACTACCCAAA
>JBAWHH010000316.1:0-4956 GCA_049593715.1 Rhodocyclaceae bacterium | reverse complement strand
CCCCCGGGGTGCCGCGGCCGCTTCCACCGGCTGCGCAGGCGCGTCCACCGGGGGCATGGGGGCCAACGGGGGAAGCGGCGGCAGTTCGGGGAGGTCGGTGGGTGCGTGGCCGGTGGTTTTCACGGAGCCAGCCTCCCGATCCCAGGACACAACCATCCCATGCAGTTCCGTCTGCGGTTCCGCCTGCGGTAGCGGACTCGCTTCCGGCCGCGCCACGGGCGGTAGGTATGAGCCATGCAGTTCCGGCACTTGATCGCTGACGGGCGGAGGCGGGGGTGACGGAGCCACGGCAAACGCGGCGAAGGGATCGGCGGTCGGTGCCGTATTGGGTGCGCTGACCTGCTCGCCCAGGGCACTGCCAGGGCCGAAAAGATCTGTCCCGGCCCGTTCGCCAGGTTTCAGGCCGAACATTCCGTCAAGGTCGGCGGCACCGGAATGTTTCGGCGACAGGCCGAGATCGAAATCATCCGGCAGCCGCGCCTCGGGGGGGGGCTCAGCAGACAGCGGCCTGGCGGCGAACTGCTCGCCAAATGGATCGAAATCATCGGGGATGACTCCCGGCGCCGGCGCGCTCGGCGAAGCCGGCCTGCCCGTGGGCACAGCACCCCCGAAAGCTTGCGCGGAAATAGCCGGGTGAGGGGTCGAGAGGGCAGGCTCGGCCTGTCTCATCAGATCCGCCAGGGGATCCGCCGTTGCCGGCCCGCTGCCGCCGAACAAGGCGAGCGGATCATCCACCGGCTTGCCTGCGTGGGCGAAGGCCCCCGCTGCAGGCGCGCCCGCCATATCCGAACCCAGGCCCACGCCCGAAACCGGCGCACTCGCCGCAACTCGAAGCACGTATTCCCCGATACGCAGTTCGTCGCCGTCGGCCAAGGGAAGCTGTACGCCATTGCCCATCGTCCGGCCGTTGACCAGCACAGGATTCGCGCTTCCCTGATCGAGCAAGAAATATTGACCGCCACGAAACAGAACGGTCGCCTGGACGCGGGAGATGTGGCGGTCAGGGTCGGGGAGAACGAGCTGATTGGTCGTCGCGCGCCCGATCGTGCCGCCGGTTTCGTCGAAATCAAAAACCAGGGGCTGAGCCGGCGGTTGTCCGTGAAAGGAAATCACGCGAATTGTGATCATGAAAAACCCTCATTCTTCTGTGCGGCTCGCCGGCCGCCCCAAGTGCCAAGGCACGGTCATCAACCTGCCGCCCGGCCAAGATTATCGCACCCGCGCCCTCACCGCGCGCGATGCCATGCGAGAGATTCCGTCCGCGGATGCACCGCCCGCCATCGAAAACTCAAGGGCCGGTCAGCCAGAGGTAACCGGCGACCCCGGCAAAGATCGCCGCGACCAGCAACCAGGTGCGCGCGGCGGACGAGAAGCTTCCCCGCTCCTTGACCATGCGCACGATGGCCGCCAACAGGAAAGCGAGCGCAAGACCGCCGAGGATGAGTTTCGCTGCCATAGTGCCTCCGCAAGACCGGGCCGCCTGCCTGCCCCACGCCGCAGCCGGACCCTGCCGGGCTGGGGCCATGAATGGGACGCGGGGGACACAAACTCTCACGCATGCCCCCGAGGGGCAAGCCAGCGCTTCAGGGCATGTACAATGAAAGCATGAACTCCCGCAGTTGGGTGGCGCTCACCGGCTTGTAGAGGATTTTCAGTCCGCTGCCTTTGATGTCGGCCAGACTATCCGGCGCCGCAGTCCCGGTCACCAGCACGGCGGGCAGATCGATGCCCAACTCGTAGCGCACCCGCTCGATCGCCTCGACGCCGGTGGCCCCCTGGCGCAGGCGATAGTCGGCAATGATCACGTCGGGGTAGCGATCGTAATCCGGCAACCGATCCAGGGCCTCGTCCACGGATTCGGCGACGAGGATGTCGCAGCCCCATTGGGTGAACAGGACCTTCATCGACTCACGGACCCCGATTTCGTCGTCGATGGCCAGGACGAACCTCCCTTTCAGGTCTTCGCTGGAATGCAGCGGTACCGCGGGCGTTGTCAGCGCCGGCGGTTCGGCCATGGTCGCGGCAGGAAGCTGGAAGCGAAATACCGAGCCGCGCCCGGGTCGCGAGCCGACCTCGACGCGGGTCTCCAGCAATGCGCTCAGCCTATGTACCGTGGCCAGGCCGAGACCCAATCCCTTCTGGCGGTCCCGCTCCTGGTTTCCAACCTGGTAAAACTCCTCCCAGATTCGATCCATTTCCTCCGCAGCGATGCCGATGCCCGTATCCCACACTTCGATGGAAACCCTGCCCCCTCGACTACGACAGCCCACCAGCACGCCCCCCTTCTGCGTGTAGCGCACCGCGTTGCTGACGAAATTGCGCAGCATGCGCTCGACCAGGATCGGATCGCTATGGACCGCGTGCCGGCAAGGCCGAATGTGCAGGTGCAGCCCCCGCTCTTCCGCTGGCGACGTGAAATCGACCCGGATGCGATCGAAAAGATCGTTCAGGCGAAAATCGTAGAACTTGGCCTGGACCGCCCCCGCGTCGAGTTTCGATATATCGAGCAGGGCATTGAACTGGTTCTCGAGGGCCTCCACCGACATGGAAATATTGCCCACGATCTCGCGGGTGGAAGGGTCGGTCAGCTTCTCGTGCAGCGCGGCGGAGAAAAGTCCCAAAGCGTGCAACGGCTGACGCAAATCGTGGCTGGCCGAGGCGAGAAAGCGCGTCTTGGAGAGGTTCGCCTGGTCCGCCCGCTGCCGGGCGATTTCCACTTGTTCCTTTTGCGCAAGCAGTTGTTCGACGAGGTAGGAATTCTTGTAGCGCTGCAGCAGGGCCTCCCGCAGCGTAGCGTTCAGTTCGGTGCCAAACATCAGCAGACCATAAACCAGGAGGACGGTGATTGCCGCAACGACCAGATGCACCGCCGTACCTTGCGTGGCAAGGCGAAGGGCGATCGGCAGCAGGGCGAGCAAGACGTAGGAATAGAGCAAGGGCCGGTATCGCGCGAGCAGCGGCATCCCTGCATTCGCAATCGCGTAAAGGGCGATGACCAGGATGCTCTGATGGGGAGGCGAATCCGGCACGAACATGAAGAACGCGGTGGATCCCCAGAGAACACCACTCAATGCCGTGCCGACGAGGAAAATGCGGGCCCATCTATGAATATCCTCGGGACCCGGATTCACGCGGTAAAAGCGCCAGCGCAGGTAGTAGCGCCACAGTGCAAAGAGGACGTTCAGCCCCACCCAGATCCCCAGGGCCCGATGGGAAACCCGATCCGCCATGGCCCAAGCCACCGTCAGGGAGCCCAGAATCGTGGCGTTGGAGATCCGCGGGATCATGCGGTAGAGCGAAGCTATCAGTTCAGCTTCGGCGCGCAATGCCGTTTCCGCAGGCATTTCGGCATCCGCAGGCCCTTCTACGGCACCCACTTCGGCAGCGGGACGAGAAAATTCCTTCATGATCTACCCGGATGAATTGCCGGAGTGCACCGCCCCGCCCGGCCCGGTGCCGGTCCCCCGCCGATCAGGCCTTACTCGCCCCCACCGGTGAGCGGAAGACGGTCGAATCGCAGACCCAGGCGACTGACGGCCACCACGGCCTCGGTACGATTGCGAACATTGAGCGTTCGCAGAATCGCGGTGATGTGAACCTTCACCGTGCCTTCTGCAAGCTTGAGAAGCCGGCAAATGGTCTTGTTCGGCTTGCCCTGCAACAAGAGGGCCAAAACTTGTGTCTGGCGCTCCGTGAGGCCGATCTCCGCGGGCGTCTTGGCGTGGATCGTTCCCGCGGTCGGCACACTGGGGCCCAGATGTGCTGTCGCAAGATGGCTCGCAATGACGGCGGAAGGAAGATAGATGCCCCCGGAAAGCACGAGGCGCAGCGCCGCCAGAAGGACCTCGTTCTTCGAGGTCTTCGGGATGAAGCCCATCGCCCCGCAGTCCAGGGCGTTCATCACGATGTCGTAGTCCTCGGTGGCGGAGAGCATGACCACCGGCGTGTTGGGGTGGGCATCGCGCAACATCGTCAGAGCAGCCATCCCGGACACATCGGGCAGGGTCAGGTCAAGAAGGATAAGATCCAGATCGGGGTGCTGATCGGCAATCAGCATCGCCTCCCCGGCGCTCTGGGCATCGAACAACTCGGTTTCCGGATCGAGTTGCTTGAGGATATCGCGCAGAGCGTGGCGAATCAGCGGGTGGTCGTCCACCGCGAGGATTTTCATGTCCGCCTCACCCCATTGCCCCCAATTGCGCAACCTTCGAATAGACTGCCATGCGAAGCATTGTCGCCCATTTCTTGAGCACAGCACAACGGGGCAATGCTGGCGGAGAGGGTGGGACTCGAACCCACGATACACTTTCGCGTATTCCGGTTTTCGAGACCGGCCCGTTCAACCGCTCCGGCACCTCTCCTAGATCCGCTCACCACTGCCCGTAAAGTCAGTCATGAAAGACTACTCAGTGCTCAGGACTTCGTGACGGCCGCGGATTGTATCATCCGCTGAGCGGGATTTTGCTGCTCTCCCGAACAGATTTAGCGGTGCAAGTTACCTCGCGATGCGGAGTAGCGGGGCATGAGCCCTATGCCACCGCCGGGGATGGGGTTGTTCATCCCCGGCGCTGCCTCACGGCGAGTTCGGGGTTTCGGGCAGAGCCCCAAGTTGTTATCGCCGGAGCAAGGGTTTCGTGATGGTGTATCCCGCTATGGGGTTACGCCGCCAGGGGTAGCGCTTGGGCTAACGCGCAAAGTACGCCTCGTCGGGCGTCTTCCAGTCCAGCGACTGGCGCGGTCGGCGGCGGTCGTACCAATCGAAGAACTCGCTCAGGCGGTGCCTTTGCTCGCTGCCGTTCTGGGCCGGGCGCAGACAGACCCACTCGTTTTTCGGCGTCCCCATAACCGCTCGATTTCCGGAACCACCGCAGAACCCGCCGGTGGGGGAGTTCGGCACCGCGCAGCGCGAGACGGAGAAGGGATCGGGCGGGTTGACACACCGAATCATTTCGACAA
>JBAWHH010000315.1:0-4966 GCA_049593715.1 Rhodocyclaceae bacterium | reverse complement strand
GGCCGCGTGCTCGATGATTCGCGCCACGGCGCCGCGCTCGAAGGGCCGCAGCCGGTTGCTGCGGGCGAGGCGGCCGACCAACAAGCCATAGAGACGTGTGTTGTCCTCGCTACGCTCGACGTCGCTTTCGAAGTCCGCGCCGACCTTGAACAACTCCTCGAACTCGGGATCCAGTTCCCGCAGTAGGTAGTAAAGACGCGGCTCCCCAACAACGACGACCTTCAGGTCCAGCGGGATCGGCTCGGGCTCGATGGACAGGGTGCTGATGAGCCCGATCATCTGCCCCAGGGATTCGATGCGGATCTGGCCCGCCTTGAGAATGCGCTTCAGCCCATCGTAAGCATAGGGTTGGCTCAACAAGGCCACGGCATCGATCATGAGATAACCGCCATTGGCGCGGTGCAGCGCGCCGGCTCGAATCAGGGTGAAGTTGCTCACCAAGGTGCCCATGTGGGCGACCTGATCGACCCGTCCCACAAGGTTCTGGTAATTGGGGTTGTCTTCGAACACGATGGGTGCGGCTGCCGTGGCGCCGTTGTCCACCAGCAAGTTGACCTGGTAACGCTGCAGAGAGATCGCTCCGGTCATGGTGACCGTGGTTGCATCGCCTTCACTGCGCTGGCTTTCGCGCAGTTCTTCTCCGGCCTCGACCACATCCTTCTGCACCGCCTCTAGAAACGCGACGACTTCGGGCAGATCGGTGTAGCGCTCTTTCAGCTCCTCGATCATGTGCCCAACCGCGAGCGCCATGCTGTCGCGGCTTGCCTGCCGCACCTGGGCCTGCATTTCGCGCCGCCAGCGGGGAAACTGGTGCAACAGGCGCGTCAACTTTTCGCCGAATTCCTCGACGGCGAGGGTGATGCGTTTCTGTTCGTCCTCCGGGAGCTGGTTGAACTGATCCGGGTTCATCGGCTCGTCGGCTTTCACCGGGGCGAAAACAAAGCCATGGGGAGTGCGCAGCAAGGCGATGCCGTGCCGGCGCGACTCTTCGTTCAACTCGTTCAAGGCCGTTTCCTCCCGGCTCTTGAATGCACTCTGGATGGCTTCGAGGCGTGAGCGGTGCTCGTCGCTGTCGAAAGCGCTGGTGATCGCCGTACCCAGTTCCCCGACGAACTGCTGCATGTCGCGCATGAAGCGGGCGCCCCGGCCAGCAGGCAGTTTCAGGGCCCGGGGCCGCTGGGGATCGTCGAAATTATTGACGTAACACCAGTCGCTCGGCACGGTCTCGCCGCTGGCGCGTTCTTCCAGCAGGCGCCGCACGGTGGAGTGGCGGCCACACCCCGGCTCGCCAAGCACGAAGAGGTTATAACCGGGCCGACGCATGGCGATGGCGAAACGCACTGCCTCCTCTGCGCGCGCCTGGCCAAAGCCGTCCGCCGTTTCGGGAAGTTCTGCCGTGGTGGCGAAATCGAGCAGGGCAGGGTCGCAGTGTCTGAACAGGAGGGATGGATCAAGGGGCGTCATAGCGATTTGTCGGTGGACTCTTCTTGCCAAAGGGTGCGCTGAGACGGAACTGCGGTGAGTCGCGGAGATTTTACGCGGTGGAGCCGGCAAAGCCTTCCGGCGCGTATCGGCCGCGGGAAGCCCTCAGACTGCGGCACAAAGGCGCCCCATTGCTTCCGAATGCGCTTCCCGCGACAGAAGCCACGGGCATGCCGGCGAACCGGCAGCTAGAATGCCGCGGTGGTGTTGGCCGCAAGGCCTTCGCCGTGGCGGTGCCAGCCTCCCGCCGCGGATCTCCTGATACTGGCCGAAACGTAACTTTCCGACCCTACAACCCCGAGCGTATCGCCCTTCAGACCATCATGCCCTCCATCTACGATCTCAAACCCCGCTTTCAGGCGCTGCTGCGCCCCGTCACCGGAGGGCTTGCCAGGCGCGGCGTGACCGCCAACCAGGTAACGCTGTTTGCCATGGGTCTTTCCGTGGCTGCCGGTGCCGCCATTGCCCTGTTTCCTGAAGCACGGACGATTCTGCTGGTGATTCCCCTGCTCCTGTTCGTGCGCATGGCGCTCAATGCCGTCGACGGCATGCTGGCGCGCGAACACGACATGAAGACGCCGCTTGGCGCAGTCCTCAATGAACTGGGTGATGTCGTTTCCGACGCAGCGCTGTACCTTCCCCTTGGGCTCATTGCGGGCGTCCCGGCAGGGCTGGTTACCGCCGCGGTAGTGTTGGCTGTGATCAGCGAAATGACCGGCGTCGTGGGCGTGCAGATCGGCGCCTCCCGGCGTTACGACGGTCCGATGGGCAAAAGTGACCGCGCCTTCGTCTTCGGGCTCATCGCCCTGCTGCTGGGGCTGGGCGTGGGGCCCGGACCGTGGCTCGGGATTTTGTTGGTGGCCGTGTGCGGGTTGCTGGTCGTCACCATACTCAATCGCGCCGCCAAGGCGCTGGAGGAAATCAAACCATGATGCTCGCTGGCGTGAAACCGACTTTGCTCCTCGCCCTGGGCGGTATCCTGGGCATCCTGGTGGCCGCCACCGTGATTGTGGCGGTGTTGCGCAAGATGCGGCCCGAGGGCAACTTTGCGGAGCTTGCCCAGCGCGTAAAATCCTGGTGGGTGATGGTGGCGGTGTTCTCGGCGGCGTTGCTGATGAGCCGCAACATCTCCATCGCTTTCTTCGCCTTTGTCAGCTTCCTGGCGCTGAAAGAGTTCCTGTCCCTGGTCCCGACGCGGCGCGCCGACCGTGCCGTCCTGTTGTGGACCTACCTGGCCATCCCGGTGCAATACCTGTGGGTGGGGCAGGAGTGGTACGGCATGTTCATCATCTTCATCCCGGTCTACGTGTTCCTGTTCCTGCCCATGGTCATGGTGGTGATCGGGGAAACGAAGGATTTCCTGCGCGCGGCGGGCACGATGCACTGGGGCATGATGACCACGGTGTTCAGTCTCAGCCACCTCGCGTTCCTGCTGGTGCTGCCGGAAAAGGGCAACCCGGTGGGCGGGGGAGCCGGACTGCTGCTCTACCTCGTTTTTCTCACCCAATTCAACGACGTGCTGCAGTTCGTCTGGGGCAAAACCATCGGCCGGCACAAGATCATTCCGAAAGTGAGCCCCAACAAAACCTGGGAAGGTTTCCTCGGCGGGTTGTGTACGACGACCCTGCTGGCGCTGGTCATTGCGCCGTATCTGACGCCTTTCGACGGCCGTCAGGCACTGGCCGCCGGCCTCATCATCGGTCTCTCCGGCTTCATTGGCGATGTCACCATGTCCGCGGTCAAGCGCGACATCGGCGTCAAGGACGCGAGCAACCTCATCCCCGGCCACGGCGGCATCCTGGACCGCGTCGACAGCCTCACCTATACCGCGCCCCTATTTTTCCACTTCACCTATTACCTTCATTTCTGATGGGCCGTCTGCTGCGTTTCCTGTTCTACGCCGTGCTGGTGCGGCTCGTCGTGCTGGTGGTCCTGGGCCTCAACGTGCGCCATCGCGAACGCCTGCCGCACGACGGGCCGGCGTTGATCGTAGCCAATCACAACAGCCACCTCGACACCATGGTGCTCATCACCTTGCTGCCGCTGCACCTGCTGTCCCGCATTCGTCCCGTGGCGGCGATGGATTATTTCCTGAAGAACAAGTGGCTCGCCTGGTTCGCCGTGGAAGTGGTGGGCATTCTGCCCTTGGCGCGGGAGCGCAAGCAGCCCGGCCAGGATGTACTGGCGGACGTGCACGCCGCGCTGGACCGCGGCGACATCCTGATCTTCTTCCCGGAAGGCACGCGCGGCGAACCGGAGCAGATGCAATCCTTTAAATCGGGCATCGCCCGGGTTGCGGAACGGCATCCCGACGTGCCCGTCGTGCCGGTCTTTCTCCACGGGCTTGGCAAAGCGTTGCCGAAGGGCAGTCTCCTGCCCGTGCCGTTTTTCTGTGATGTGATGGTCGGGCTGCCGCTAAGCTGGACCGGTGATCGCCCGGGCTACATGGCGGAACTCGACAGTTCGATGCGGTCCCTGGCGGAAGAAGGCCACTTCGCGCAGTGGGAGTAACAGGAAAAGCGCTTTTCTAACCCCATTTTCGGAGCCGTGTTGCCGACGACCGGGCCACCGAACCGGCAAGGGATTCGTCCTCCGCGGGCGAAAAAATGGGGGCCTCCGGGACGAATATCACGCACTGCAGCAAAATCTGGGGATCATCGTGCAGCGCACAACAGTTTTTCTTGTCGAAGTCGTGAACACTCATGAAACGCTAGAGTTTTGACTAGATCGGAGTATGCTGCGCTGCGGTGTTTTGGATCAGTACTCAGGCCAGGATGGGGGTTTTGGGTACGCTGGAACACTGCTTAGGAGATGAAATGAAGACCCCAAAGATGTTGCCCTGGTTGGCTCACAAAGCAGGTCTCTCCGCAGCACGCGCTGAAGCGCTGTGGGCGGAGGCAGTTCTGCATGCCTCACTAGCGGCCCGCGGACTCGATCCCGTGGAACACAATAACGTTGCCGTTGCCCGCCTGCTGGAATTGCTCGAAGCGGAGAAGGAAGCAGTCCGCGTGGTTCCGATGCAGAGCGAGCCCGCACAAGTTGCACACAAGGCCGCGCCGACGCGCGGTCGCTGGCCGTATTCGCTGATCGTGGCGATGAAGCCCAAGTCCGAGGACTCGGTTCCGAGCCCATCTCCCGCGTCCTGACCGGGGCGCATACTCCGTCTGCTCTTGCCGCCGGGGGCGCCAACGCCCCCGCCGCTGCCGCGTTGTCGCATCGATTCCCATAGTGCCGGGAGTCGACGCGTGCCATTTTCCGTGGTGCGGGCTATCTTCGCGCCCGTCAGGCGCGTGTTGGGTGCGCGCGCTTGCCTCACTGACGGCACCGCCAGGACTGCTTCCAGAAGCGGGCCTCTGCCTCCCCGTGGCGCCCGTCGCTTGCGTCGGTGATGCACACCGAGACGGGATTGAAAACGCCGCCGCGCATTTTGTAACCGATTGTTTCTCCTAATTCCGCTGTGCATCGCGAGAGGCCATACTTGTAT
>JBAWHH010000314.1:0-2501 GCA_049593715.1 Rhodocyclaceae bacterium | reverse complement strand
GGCAAGAGCCCCAGTCTCGATAGTGCCCCGGTCGCGGCCGTCAGCGCGGCAGGAGTCGCCAACGACAGCGCACATGGGCAACTTACCACCAGCACGGATACGAAAACCCACAGCGCCCGCCCGGGTTCAACTACGTACCAAACGCCGGCAGCCCCCACCGCGAGCACCAGCAGCAACGCCACGAACCAACCCGCGACCCGATCGGCCAGGACGACAACGGGTGGCTTCTCGGCCTGCGCTCTTTCCATCAGATGGCGGATCGCGGCGAGCTTCGTTGACTCGCCAACTTCCGTCGCGCGCACGAACAAAGGACTGCCGCGGTTGATCGTCCCGCCGGTGACCTCGCTACCTTCACACTTGGGTACAGGGCGGCTTTCTCCCGTCAGCAGCGATTCGTCGGCGCTACTCGATCCTTCGAGGACCGCACCATCTGCGGGGAAAACCTCTCCCGCCTTCACCAGGAGAATGTCGCCAATGCTCAACGTGGTCACCGGCACGCGCTCCGCATCACGATCAGGGTATGCGCCCAACCGCGTCGCAAAGGCCGGCAAGACTTTGGCGAGTTGCTCAACATCGCGCACCGCGCGTTGCCTGGCCATCAACTCCAGGTAGCGTCCACCCAGAAGAAAAAACACGAACATCGTGACCGAGTCGAAATAGACGTCCCCGCTCGCCGTCAACGTCGCCCAAACACTTGCCACGAACGCGCTGCCTACGCCCAGTGCAACAGGCACGTCCATGCCGACGCGCCGCAACCGCAGATCTCGCCACGCGCTGCGGAAGAACGGCCCTGCCGAGTAAAGAATCACCGGCAGCGTCAAGATCAAGCTGGCCCAGCGCATGAGTTGCCCGATATCGGCACTCATGGTTCCGACATCGGCGATGTAAGCCGGAATGGCGTACATCATCACCTGCATCATGCCGAAGCCGGCCACGAACAATCGCCACAGGGCAGCCCGGCGCTCCCTTTGCGCCAGCAGCTCGGATCGCTCCGCATCGTAGGGATACGCGCGGTAACCGATCGCCGCAATCGCCGTCAGTATTTCCGAGAGCCGAACCCGCCGCTCGTCCCAGCGCACCCGCGCCCGTCGCGTCGCGTAGTTGATGTCCACCGCGATCACCCCCGGTTGGCCGGCGATGTGCTGCTCGTTCAGCCACACGCAGGCGGCGCAGGTGATGCCTTCCAGGATGAGGGAGGCCTCACGCTCGTCCTCGCCGACGGGCCTGACAAACCCCTTCTGAAACTCAGGGTGATCGAACAGACCGACATCCCGCAGGCCATCGGGCAACGCCTGACGCGGGCTTTCCGGCATCGAGTCGCGGTGCCGGTAATAGTCCGTCAAGTGATTGCCGACGATTGCCTGCGCGACAGCCTGACAGCCCGCGCAGCACATGGCGCGGGGCACCTCGTCGATGGTGACGGAAATGTTGATACCGGCGGGAATCGGCAACCCGCAGTGATAACAGGCGGGAAACCGAGCTTGGGCGCCAGTGGCGGCTCCATCCGGCGTGGGAAAGCCCTTCTCGCTCATTGCCGCGGCACGATCCATGCGCCTCGCTACGGGGCCGGAACTCGCAGGCTACTTCGGCTGCATGCGCAGCGCACCGTCGAGCCGGATCACTTCACCGTTGAGCATTTCGTTCTCGATGATGTGCACGACGAGCGCAGCAAACTCTTCCGGGCGGCCGAGACGGGGAGGAAAAGGAACCATCTTGCCCAGGGCATCTTGGACTTCAGGCGGCATCCCCTGCAGCATCGGCGTCGCGAAGATGCCTGGGGCGATGGCCATGACACGAATCCCCCATCGGGCGAGTTCCCGCGCAAGCGGCAAGGTCATTGCCGCCACACCGCCTTTGGAGGCGGCATAGGCTGCCTGACCAATCTGCCCATCAAAAGCCGCTACCGAGGCAGTATTCACAATCACACCCCGCTCGCCCGATGGACCCGGTTCACCAGCAGTGATCGCTTCCGCCGCCAAGCGCACCATATTGAAGGTGCCAACCAGGTTGACATTGACCGTGCGGACAAACGTCGAGAGACGGTGCGGGCCTTCCTTGCCGACGACCTTCTCCGCCGGCGCAACCCCGGCACAATTGATCAAGCCCTGCAGACCACCGAACTGGTCCACAGCGGCCTCGACGACAGACTGGGCATCGACTTCCGAGGAGACGTCCGCTGCAACAAACCGCACCGAACCGCCAAGTTCGTCCTCCAGCGCGCGCCCGGCCAGCTCATTCGTGTCAGCAATGACAACCTTGCCGCCCCGACCGGCCAACGCTCTCACCGTCGCAGCACCCAGACCAGAGCAGCCCCCGGAAACAACAAAAACCGAGTTGGTGACCTTCATCGGACGTCTGCCATCAAGGTACTAAACGGAAACCTGATTAGCAATGAACCTCAGCCGTCCGAATTGCCCGCTGCGGGTGCGGGCCACAGTGGGCGGCAGCGACGATAAGGCGCATATGCAGCGTTCTGAGATCGACTCGGCGGTTGAAGCGGT
>JBAWHH010000313.1:0-3855 GCA_049593715.1 Rhodocyclaceae bacterium | reverse complement strand
GGTTGACGAAGCGCAAGCCGACGAGGGAATTTCGAACGGGGACGTCGCCAAGGTTCCAGACAGGATCCACATAGCCATCAGCGAAGAAACCGACGGTATCCCGCAGCGTGCGCGGTCCGATGATCGGCCACACCACATAAGCGCCTTCGCCCACGCCCCAACGGCCAAAAGTCTGGCCAAAATCCTCTTCGTGTTTCTCGATGCCCATTTCGGAGGCGATATCGAAAGCGCCGAGGATTCCGACTGAAGAATTGATGAGGAACCGGCCGATGTCCGAAATTGCCTCTTTCCCCTTCCCCTGCAGCAGGTTGTTCAGTGCAACCAGGGGCTCGGTAAAATTGGAGAACAGGTTTGACACCACCACCTTGCCGGGCAGCGGTACCGCCTTGTCGTAGCCTTGGGCTACCGGCTTTATGACTGCCTTGTCGGCGACTTCGTTGAAAGCGAAGACACCCCGGTTGAAGCTTTCCAGAGGATCCTTGGGGTTCGTCGATGCGCAGCCCGAGGCAGCTAGCGCGCCGACCAGGCAGGCGGTCGCGGTCAGCCATTTCGCTGCGGGTGGATTGGTAGTCTTCAAGCGTGTTCCTTTCGTTGTGAAGCGGGCCGCCTAAGGCTTCGAATCGCCAGCCGAATGGGGTTTCGCTTCCGGCCCTTCGGCCGCCTTGTTGAACAGGAATTGCCCGATCATGTTTTCCAGCACGATCGCCGACTGAGTTTTCGTCAGGCTATCCCCGTTCTTGAGCACCGCCTCGTCACCACCGACGGAGAATCCGACATACTGCTCGCCCAGGAGCCCAGAAGTCAGAATGGTGGCAATGGTATCGCGGGGAAACTGGTAGCGGCCATCGATGTTCATCGTCACCACCGCCACATAGCGCTGGGGATCGAACTGGATGCTCCCTACCCGCCCCACCACAACGCCCGCGCTCTTCACCGGCGCCCGGACTTTGAGGCCCCCAATGTTGTCGAATTGGGCCTGCAGCGTATAGGTCTGGGACATGTTGGCGGTGCTGAGGTTGCCGACCTTCATGCCCAAGAAGAGCAGCGCGCCGATACCGGCAGCAACGAAAAAACCCACCCACAGATCCAATATCGTTCGATTCATCAAGTACCCCGGAACATGAATGCGGTGAGGATGAAGTCCAGCCCGAGAATGGCAAGGGAGGAGATCACCACCGTGCGCGTCGTGGCGCCCGACACGCCCTCGGCGGTGGGCTCGGCGTCGTAACCTTCGAATACGGCGATCAGCGATACGGCAACGCCGAAGACGACGCTCTTGAAGACGCCGTTGAGGATGTCTTCGCGAAAGTCTACCGACGCCTGCATCTGAGACCAGAACGAGCCTTCGTCAACACCGATCAGGACGACGCCGACCAGATAGCCGCCGAAGATCCCCATGGCGGAAAACATGGCTGCCAACAACGGCATGGAGATGACGCCGGCCCAGAAGCGCGGCGCCACCACGCGGGCGAGGGGATTGACGGCCATCATCTCCATGGCGGTCAACTGTTCGGTCGCTTTCATCAGCCCGATCTCGGCGGTGATCGCGGAGCCGGCACGGCTGGCGAACAACAGCCCCGCCACCACTGGACCGAGTTCCCGTGTCAACGAAAGCGCCACCAGAATGCCCAGTGCCTCGGAGGAACCGTAGCGCTGGAGCGTGTCGTAACCTTGCAGGCCCAACACCATCCCGACGAACAAACCGGACACCAGGATAATGATTAGCGACAGCACACCGCTGAAATACACCTGCCGGATAGTCAAGCCGAAGCGCTGGAAAGCGGTCCCCGAATACAGCAGAACCATGATCAGGAAACGGCTGGCGAAACCAAGGCGCCACACGCCGTTGTTCACGCGGTGGCCGATGCCGCGCAGCATGTTCGCCAGCCCGTCAAGCACCGTTCGCTCCCAGTATCTGGGCACCGTAAGGCGCCGCTGGGTAATGGAACGGCACCGGGCCGTCGGCTTCCGCCCAAACGAATTGGTGCACCCAGGGGTCGGTGGAGGCGCGGATCTCGTCCGGTGTACCCTGCGCGACGATCTTGCCTTCGGAAACAAAATAGATGTGATCCACGATCTGCAGGGATTCCTGTACGTCGTGGGTAACAACGATCGAACTCGCTCCCAGCGCATCGTTGAGCTTGCGAATGAGTTGCCCGACCACACCGAGGGAAATGGGATCCAGCCCGGCAAAAGGCTCGTCGTACATGATGAGCATCGGGTCCAGCGCGATCGCCCGCGCCAGCGCAACGCGACGCGCCATTCCCCCGGAAAGTTCCGAGGGCATCAGGTTGTGGGCGCCCCGCAATCCGACCGCGTTGAGCTTCATCAGCACGAGGTCATGGATCAACTCTTCCGGCAAGTCGGTGTGTTCGCGCATCTGGAACGCGACGTTGTCGTACACGGACATGTCGGTAAACAAGGCGCCGAACTGGAACAACATGCCCATGCGCCGACGCAGTTGATAAAGTGCGCGCTGGTCCAGGTCGTGGACATTCTGGCCGGCAACCGTGAGCGTACCGGACTGCGGCTTGATCTGGCCGCCGATCAGGCGCAACAGCGTGGTCTTGCCACAGCCGCTGCCGCCCATGATGGCAACCACCTTGCCGCGGGGGATCTCAAGATTGATGCCGGTCAGGACAGGGCGACGATCATAGGCAAAACTGAGATCGACAATGTTGACCAGAGTCTCGGAAGGCACTGAACTTGGGGGAAGTACAAGGAAGGTGGCACGATTCTAGCACAGCGCCCTACCCCTTCCCGGCGCTGACGCCGCCAGTTGAGGGGCGCTGTGCAAGCGATCACAGTTCGCCTGTGTTACCTTGCTCTGCACGGCACGCTAGACGTCTGCGGCGGACGAGCCACCTATTCGTCCCACTACATCGGCACCCAACTGCCTAACGGCATGACAGCTCCTGCCCACATCGACGAAGGCCGCCCCGTGCTGTTGATCGTCGATGACGACCCCCTCATCACGGACACGCTGGGCTATGTGCTTGGACGGGATTTCGAGGTCGTTACCGCTTCGTCCCGCAGTGAGTGCGTGCGGCACCTGAGGGAACTGCCGCGGCCGCCCCAACTGGCTTTGGTGGACCTCGGCCTGCCGCCCACGCCCCATCGTCCGGACGAGGGGTTCGCCCTGATTTCGGATCTCCTCGCCCATGCACCGGGTATCCGCATCGTCATCCTCTCCGGGCAGAGCGAAGAAATACACGCTCGGCACGCCCGCGCGCTGGGGGCCGTGGACTTCATCGGCAAACCCGCGGACCCGGAAAGGCTGCGAAACACGCTGCGGAGCCTTTTGTCGCTCTACGCCGAGGGCACGGCGCCGTCCGGCGGCCCGGGGGGGCTTCTCGGAGAGAGCCCGCCGATAGAGAAACTGCGTGCCCAAGTCCGCCAATACGCGCAATCGCCGTTTCCCGTCCTCATCGAAGGTGAATCCGGCACTGGCAAGGACATCATTGCCAGCCACTACCTGCACCGGCTCACCAGCCGCTGTAAGCAGCCATTCCTGGCCCTGAATTGCGCGGCAATTTCGCCGACGCTGGTGGAACCGACACTGTTTGGCTATGCCAAGGGCGCGTTCACCGGCGCCCTCGCGGCCAAGGCGGGATACTTCGAGGATGCCGGCCACGGCACGCTGTTCCTGGACGAGATCGGCGAGCTGCCGGGGGATTTGCAGCCGAAACTGCTGCGCGTGCTAGAGAACGGGGAGTACCAGCGGGTCGGCGAAACCCGGGTGAGATCAGCACAGTGCCGGGTCATCGCCGCGACCAACCGCGACCTGCGCCGCGAAATGAAAACCGGGCGGTTCCGCGCGGATCTTTACCACCGCCTCAGCGTATTCACCATCTC
>JBAWHH010000312.1:0-8431 GCA_049593715.1 Rhodocyclaceae bacterium | reverse complement strand
GGCCGTTGGCCTTCAAAAGGCTTTCGTGGACAAGTATTTCACTGGAACTCCGACCCAGGTGGAAGGCGTTGGCGTGTTCGAGGTGGCGGAGGAGGCCATCCGGCTTCACCAGCAGGCGTTTGGTGACGATCCGGTCCTGTCCTCCATGCTAGATGCCGGTGGTGAGTATGCGTGGCGGGTGCGGGGTGAGGAGCACATGTGGACGCCCGAAGCCATCGCCAAGCTGCAACATGCCACGCGCTCGAATAACGCCCAGACCTACAAGGAATACGCGAAGATCATCAACGAGCAGAACGCGCGGCTGATGACGTTCCGTGGCCTGTTCGAATTCAAGGCTGCGAGCGATCCGATTCCGCTGGAAGAGGTTGAGCCCGCTAAGGAAATCGTCAGGCGTTTCGTTACCGGCGCGATGTCTCTTGGGTCGATTTCGACGGAGGCGCATTCCACCCTTGCCATCGCCATGAACCGCATCGGTGGCAAGTCCAACACCGGTGAAGGCGGTGAAGATCCAAGGCGCTACTTGGAGATCAAGGACGGGGATACGCTCGCTTCGATCATTGGCGTGGACCGTGTCGAGCGCGACATTCCTTTGAAGGCGGGTGACTCGCTGCGATCTAAGATCAAGCAAGTTGCTTCGGGCCGCTTCGGCGTCACGGCTGAGTACCTGGTCAACGCGGACCAGATCCAGATCAAGGTTTCCCAGGGCGCAAAGCCCGGTGAAGGCGGGCAACTTCCGGGCCACAAGGTTTCCGAGTACATAGCTTTCTTGCGCTTTTCGGTACCCGGAGTGGGCCTGATTTCACCGCCCCCACACCATGACATCTATTCCATCGAAGATCTGGCGCAGTTGATTCATGATCTAAAGAACGCCAATCCCGATGCTTCGATCTCCGTCAAGCTGGTGTCTGAGGTCGGGGTCGGCACGGTTGCCGCTGGCGTCGCCAAGGCCAAATCTGACCACGTCACCATCTCAGGCTACGACGGTGGTACTGGTGCGAGTCCGTGGAGTTCCATCAAGCATGCCGGTACGCCGTGGGAACTCGGTTTGGCGGAGACCCAGCAGACCTTGGTTCTCAACCGGTTGCGAGGTCGCATCACCCTTCAGGTGGACGGACAGATTAAGACGGGGCGGGATGTGGTCGTTGGCGCTCTGCTCGGGGCCGATGAATTCGGTTTCGCTACAGCGCCTCTAGTGGTCGAAGGCTGCATCATGATGCGAAAATGCCACCTGAACACCTGCCCAGTCGGCGTGGCGACCCAGGATCCGGTCTTGCGCAAGCGTTTTACTGGCCAACCAGAGCATGTGGTTAACTACTTCTTCTTTGTCGCCGAGGAGGTTCGCGAAATCATGGCCCGCTTGGGGATCAGCAAATTTGTCGACCTCATCGGTCGGTCCGACTTGTTGAACTCGAAGCCCGGCATCGATCACTGGAAAGCGAAGGGGCTCGACTTCTCGAGGATCTTCTTCCAGCCGGCCGTGCCTGCCGGAGTGCCCCGTTCCCAATGCGAACAGCAGGACCACGGGCTCGACAAAGCGCTCGACCACAAGCTGATCGAACTCGCTCAGGCCGCTCTCACGCAGGGCGAGAAAGTGCGCATCGATCTGCCGATTCGAAACCTCAATCGTACTGTCGGGACGATGCTTTCAAGCAAAGTCGCCGAGAAATTCGGCCATGCGGGGCTACCGGAAGATACGATCCACATCACTTTCACGGGCAGCGCCGGCCAGAGCTTCGGCGCGTTCCTTTCGCGCGGTATCACCCTGGAACTGATCGGCGACTCCAACGACTACGCGGGCAAAGGCTTGTCCGGTGGGCGCCTGATTGTGCGACCTCATGCCGATTTTCGCGGCAATCCGCAGGAAAACATCATCATCGGCAATACGGTGATGTATGGCGCCATTGATGGCGACGCTTACTTTCGCGGCGTTGCAGGAGAGCGTTTCCTTGTGCGCAACTCCGGCGGTACGGCGGTGGTGGAGGGCGTCGGCGATCATGGCTGCGAGTACATGACAGGTGGCACATGTGTCGTGTTGGGGGAGACCGGCCGCAATTTCGCTGGCGGCATGAGCGGTGGTATCGCCTACGTCTATGATGCCGCGCGGACCTTCAAGGATCGCTGCAATCTGTCTATGGTGGATATCGAAGCGTTGCCGGTCCCGGGGCATACACCCCAGGATTTGCGCCACGGCGGCGAGGACGACGATGCGCTGTTGCGGCGCTTGATCGCGAATCACGCCCGTTTTACCGGTTCGGACACTGCCACCTCCATCCTTGGCAACTGGGCGGCTGCGCGTGCCCTGTTTGTGAAGGTGTTCCCGAAAGAATACCGGCGCGCCATGAAGGACTTGGCGGGCCAGCAGGTTCAGGCGGCTTGAACCGGTGTTCGTGATGCGCGGGCCCCATGATGAGCCGAGGCGACCTGTTTGCATTGCAAGCCCTGTCACGGCGAGTGCCGTGAATCTTGTGGAGTTGGTTGATGGGTAAGGTTACTGGATTTCTTGAACTGGAGCGCTTGAGCGAGCCGTACCGGCCCGTTGACGAGCGCCTGAAGAACTACGCGGAGTTTGTCGGGGCGCTTTCCGAGGCGGATGCAGCGAAACAAGGAGCACGTTGCATGGACTGCGGCATCCCGTTCTGCAACAGCGGCTGCCCTGTCAACAACATTATTCCTGACTGGAACGATCTCGTTTACCACGGTCGTTGGCGCGAGGCACTCGATGTGCTCCACTCCACCAACAATTTCCCCGAATTTACCGGTCGGATCTGCCCCGCTCCGTGCGAGGCCGCCTGCACCCTCAACATCAACAACGAGGCTGTTGGCATCAAATCCATCGAGCACTTCATTATCGACAAGGGCTGGGAGGAAGGTTGGGTCCAACCTCAACCCCCAAATCGAAGGACGGGGAAGAGGGTAGCGGTCATCGGTTCCGGGCCGGCGGGTTTGGCCGCCGCGCAGCAATTGGCCCGAGCCGGGCACGATGCGGTGGTTTTCGAGAAAGCGGACCGCGTTGGCGGATTGCTGCGTTACGGTATCCCCGATTTCAAGATGGAAAAGCACCTGATTGATCGCCGCGTCGCCCAGATGCGCGCTGAGGGGGTAATTTTCCGTACTGGACAGCACGTCGGCGTGGACCTTTCCGCCAGGGCGATACTCGACGAGTTCGACGCTGTGGTCGTAGCCGGTGGAGCCGAGCAGCCCCGTGACCTTCCCGGTCCCGGGCGGGAGTTGTCCGGTGTGCATTTTGCTATGGAGTTCCTAGGGCAGCAGAACAGGGTTGTAGCGGGAGACGTGATCCCGGACCAACTCAAGGCTACCGGGAAGCATGTTGTCGTAATCGGTGGTGGTGATACCGGATCCGACTGTGTCGGCACATCCAACCGCCACGGCGCGGCCTCGGTAACCCAGTTCGAATTGATGCCCCAGCCTCCGCAACAGGAGAACAAGCCGCTGGTCTGGCCCTACTGGCCGATCAAGCTGCGCACGTCTTCGTCCCACGAGGAAGGCTGCAGCCGCGACTGGGCCGTGACGACCAAGGCGTTCCTCGGCCAAAACGGTCGCCTTACCAAGCTGCGAGCAGCGCGCGTGCAGTGGCAAGGCGGGAGCATGACCGAGGTAGCCGGCTCGGAATTCGAGATCAAGGCCGATTTGGTCCTGCTGGCGATGGGCTTTGTCAGCCCGGTGCACGGCGGGCTGCTGGAGCAGCTAGGTGTAGCGCACGATCCTCGCGGGAACGTAAAGGCGGATACTGAAGGTGCTGAAGCCTACCGTACGTCCGTGTCCAAGGTTTTCGCCGCTGGCGACATGCGCCGAGGCCAGTCGCTCGTCGTGTGGGCGATTCGCGAAGGCCGCCAATGTGCGCGGGCGGTTGACGAGTTCCTGATGGGGGCATCGGTCCTCCCCCGGTGACCACCGCATCCTGGCCGCCGGACCCGGGCGGCCAGGGGCGGCGGCGACGTAACCCGCGGAAATCGTTCTCCGTTTTTGAGTTAGACTTTCTTTGTCGTGCCCCAATATCCGCCGGGCTACGCTGCTTGGCTGGTAGCCTCGTCTGACGTCTCCAGGTAACAAAACACGCGCTGCTGCAGCGTGTTGGCGTTGATTCGGAGCACGCTCGGGCGTACGGCATTGGGTAGGTCCACCACCCGGACGCAATGTGCCCATTCTGCCGCGGGTGGCAGCAATTCTTCCAGTCGGTTGGGCAGACCCTCGATCAGGCCCGTGTTGAGGCGGTTGTCCCGGCGCTGGGGGAACAGCGCGAGATAAAGGATGTCCGTCTCGACCAGGTCGCTGAAGAAATGGGTTCCAAGCGACACGTCGGGTACCAAGCCATCGTGCATGGCGACGATTTCACAAAGCACAGCCGCATTGTTGATTTCTGCGAAGCGGACGGGTACGCCCAATTCAGCCGAGCCCGTGCCCCAGCGCCCCGGTCCGATCAGCAGGATTGACTTCTCCTGATCGGTGGATTCACGCATGCGCATGATATGGCCGATCAAACGAGCGATTTTGTGGCGGTCGCTAAGTGGTAGCTGTCCATAGACATTTGGCACGACGTAAACGACCCGGTTGATAGTCCCTATCCGGCTGTGGCCGATCACTGCGCCGTGGGCTTCCAGCAACAAATTCTCCGGTTCGATATTTGCCGGTGGGTTAGGGATGGTTCCGGCCTCGCGTACCTGAAATGGGCGGCACTGCACCAGGTTGATTTTGTAGCGATTCTCTCCGACGGCGTTGAGCGTGAACTCGATATCAACCGGATAGTCGTAAGCCTGCTGCAGTGTTCTTAGCATGTCACGCATGTCAGCGACGAACGGTGTATTGCGCAGCAAGTGCTCGAACGTCAGTACCCACGGGAAAACATTTGGCATTGCTCGTTCCCGCGCCCGCTGCTGCAGTTCATGGTCCAGTGAAGCGACCAACTGTATTGGCAGATCGGGCGATTGCGCGACGAGATCGCCGAAATAGGCGGTCGATAGTTGGTTTGCCTCTAGGTCGAGAACATCCACCCGCTTTTGGGAGTATTGGCGCACGCTGTCGAAGTTGCTTTCCGGCCGCCGATCGGGGTCGCTCAGAGAGACAACCCGGGTGTAATCGTCGTCCGATCGGTCAACAGCACGGGTGCCCAACCCCATCACCAGGCGTACCAGACCCACTGCGGGATCAATCTGCTCGCTCCACACGTACGGATTGAACGAGAGGCCGACCCCCGCGACGTGCGGATAGAAGAGATGGCCCTGTTGGGACCCTGACACCCTCTGCACCAGGAGCCCCATTTGTTCGTCACGATCGAGAATCCCGCGACGAGCACGGTAGGCCAATGCCCGCTCGCTCATGGTACTGGCGTAAATCGTCCGCACCGCGGACAACAGATCCTCCAGGCGCTTCTCCCGCGGCCCCTGATTGACGCAGAAGACGCTGTCGTATTTGCCCGCGAATGCGTTGCCGAAGTTGTCCTCCAGCAGACTGCTGGACCTGACGATGATCGGCGATTGGCCAAAGTAATCCAGCATGTCGGAAAACTGCTGGAGAATGTAGTCTGGGAAGTCGCCGCGCAGGATGCGCCGTCGCGCCGTCTCCGCACCGTCCAAGAACGTCTTTTGGTTTTTCTGTTTCTCACGCACCCACCAGCAGCCGTTGCGGACGAGGAACGTGTAGAAGACGTCCGAGCCGATGAAGAATGAGTCGTGGATCTCCAGCAGATCGATCCACCGCGGGTGGGTCGCTTTGAGGATAGCCCGAGCCACGAGAACCCCTACGGTCTTGCCGCCGATGAGCCCGGTCCCGATTATGCGCCGCTTGATGGCGACGATATCGCTAAGCGTTAGGTACTGCTCCGCAAGCTGGATAACCCGCTCGTCCCGGGAGACGGTCATCCGCAACGTGCGTTGCAGCAGGTCCCGGACCAAATCCGCACAAGGCACCTGTTGGCGCTGAGCTTCCAGTACTTCCTCGACTTCTTTGAACGTTCTGTTCCACGTGTCAAGGCCAGGATCAGTGGACTTCAGCCCCGACCAGGGGAATAGCGTAAGTATCTCGGAGATGGTGACACTATCCGCGACGGGGGCGAAATCCCGGTCGCGCCATACATGCAGCATGTGCATCGTCGGCGAATAGCGCTGTTGGACCTTCAGCGGGCGAACGTAGAGTTCGTCGTGGTGCCGATAGACCTCGCTGAACAACTGCGTGGTATCGATGATCGGGCCTGTCGCGTTGAAAGAGTGGCGACCACGCAGAAGGGCGAAATACGCAACCGTCTCCAGGTCGTAGAGGTAAGGGCAGGTCAGCATGAAGAAGTTGCCCAACATCTGGTCGCTGTACCAGTCCGCCACTAGATCGGACAGGCAATCGAAGACGTAGTAGGCGCCGCGTCCGGCGCGTTCGATGGCGCCGTGAATGGCGCTCAGAAACGGTTCGAAGCCTTCGCCGGGGTCCAATACGTGGACTTCCGCGCCGTCCTTTTCATGCACCAGCGGGTGATGTCGGGCGAAGTGGAAATACACCAGTTTGCGGCCTTTCTCCCGCGCATAGCCAACGAACGGTTCCACCAATGGCACGTAGTCGTCGGCACTCCCGACTTGCCAGACGATGTTGTCGCCGGCCATGATTCCCCGGAATACCCGGTCCAGCCCCGCCAATCCCGTACTCTCTTGTGCATCGATTGCTGCCATTGCTCTTATCCAGTTTGGGAATAACGCTTGCACGGCTGCGGGCAACGATCGTCGCCTATTTTGAGCGGAGCGTTGCAGGGCATACCGTCGTCTAGGAATGTCAGGCGCCTCATTGTGGTGCGTTATGTTTCGTTCTTGGGGCTGGGCGCACCGTTAGTGAGCGGATAAGCCGTTCTGCCGGCCGCAATTCCATGCTTAACAGGCGGTCCGTGAATAGTTTAAACTCTCCGCGCCCCGAAGCGGGGCGATCGGTGCTTTTTTGGTGCGATCTACCTCCGCGCGGAGCCTTACGAGGTTCAACTCAACATAGCGGATACCCTCATGTCCTCCTACATCACAGACACCATCAATTACCTGAAGCAAAGCAGCCCAGCCCAGGCCGAGTTCTATCAGGCGGCCGAGGAAGTGCTGTCTTCGTTGAAGCCGCTGCTGGACCGCAATCCCAAATACCAGAAACACAACATCGTCCAGCGGGTCGTCGAACCAGAGCGCCAGATTTTTTTCCGCGTGGCTTGGGTCGATGACCGCGGCAATGTGCAGGTCAACAAGGGCTATCGGATTGAGTTCAACTCGGCGCTCGGTCCGTATAAGGGGGGGCTGCGCTTCCATCCCAATGTCAATGCCGGAATCATCAAGTTCCTCGGCTTTGAACAGATCTTCAAGAACTCCCTGACCGGTTTGGCCATCGGCGGCGCCAAGGGTGGGTCCAACTTCGACCCCAAAGGCAAGTCCGACAACGAGATCATGCGTTTTTGCCAGTCCTTCATGGCCGAACTATTCCGTCACATCGGCGCCACCATCGACGTGCCGGCGGGCGACATCGGTGTGGGCGGGCGCGAGATCGGCTATCTATATGGACAGTACAAGCGCCTGACTGGCCGCTACGAGGGGGTTCTGACGGGGAAGGGGCTGAACTGGGGCGGTTCTCTGGTTCGCACCGAGGCTACCGGGTACGGTGCGGTCTATTTCGCGCAGAATATGCTAGCCGAACGCGGTGACTCCCTGGAAGGAAAAGTTTGCGCCGTTTCTGGCTCCGGCAACGTTTCCATCTACACCGTCGAGAAGCTCTACCAGGTCGGGGCCAAGCCCGTCACCGTCAGTGACTCCAATGGCATGATCTACGACAAGGACGGTATTGATCTCGACCTGCTCAAGCGTGTCAAGGAGGTCGAGAGGACACGTCTGACCCGTTACGCGGAAGAGCGCAAAGGGGCTGTCTATACGCCAGTGGAGGACTATCCGTTCGGCCGCAATGGAGTGTGGTCCGTGCCGTGCCAAGCGGCGTTCCCCAGCGCAACGCAGAACGAAGTCAATGTCGAAGACGCCAAGGAACTGGTCAAGAACGGCTGCATCTGCGTCTCCGAAGGCGCGAACATGCCTTCCACTCAGGGCGCGATGGACGTGTTCCTACATGCGGGCATCGCCTATGGCCCGGCCAAGGCCGCCAATGCCGGCGGCGTGGCCACCAGCCAATTGGAGATGAGCCAGAACGCAAGCATGATCCAGTGGAGCTTCGATGAGGTGGATGCCAAGCTCAAGCGCATCATGGAGAACATCTACCGTTCCGCGCGCGACACGGCCCAGGAGTTTGGTGCCCCTGGCAATCTAGTGCTGGGCGCGAACATCGCCGGATTCCGCAAGGTCGCGGATGCGATGATCGATCAAGGGGTGGTGTGATTCGTCACCTGCGGTAAGGCTCGATCCCCGGTCGGGTCGATGCCGGCCCCCTCAGCGCATTTCGGCCGGTAAGCCCATCTTGG
>JBAWHH010000311.1:0-6411 GCA_049593715.1 Rhodocyclaceae bacterium | reverse complement strand
ACCGAACACCGACGATGCCCCACGGTGGGCAGCCTGACGGAAGAATCGTTCCGCCCCACAGGAAACACGCCCCCTCGGGTCTGCTGGATGGGGATTTGCGCCACGGCATTCGCTGGGTTGCCTGGTGCTCGGACCCAGGCTGGCGCTGGATCCAAGGGTGCCGGTGGGTGACGAAGTGTATCAACGCTTGCGCGAAACGGCGACGCCGTCCCTCTCGTTGGCGCCGATCTCCCCATCGCTGGCGGGGCTCTATGTACCCTTACCTGCATCTTGTGCGAATATCCCGTTGAGCATGCTTGACCGCGCGCTTCAACGCCAGTAGCCCAAGCGCTTTCTGCCAGTGACGCCTTAGGGAGCCTCTATGCGCCATACCTTGTCAGCACGGATTCTTACAACCCTGCTTTGTTTTTCCCTGCTTCCCGTGCCTGCGTTCTCCGGGGAACAGACAGTCCATTGCGAGAGCAAGAACTATCGATACCAATACTGCAGCGCAGACACGGACTACAGCGTGAAGCTGGAGCGGCAGAGTTCGAGTACGCGCTGCCGCCAGGGCGACAACTGGGGCTACGACCGTCATGGTGTGTGGGTAGACCGCGGGTGCGCAGCCGATTTCAGGGTCGGCCGGCGCCACAATGACCGTGACCGCGATCGCGATCGCGACCATGACAAGTCCGCCGTTGCGGCCGGCGCCGCGATTGCGGGAATCGCCATCCTGGCGGCCGTTGCGGCAAATCGGGATCGCAGCAAGGACGATGTCGCCTCCTGGGCGGTCGGTACCTTCAAAGCCTACGATGAGTACGAAGGTTCGGACATCGAAATTACCGTGTTGCCTGGTGGCTCGGTCTCGGGCAATGCCGGGAGAAATCGCTTTTCCGGGAGCCTGAGCGGCAATCGATTGGAAGCCGGCCGGCACCGGTTCTCCATTGAACGCTCGGACAACGGATTCCTCGCCACCGACGAGAGCAATTCCCGCCACCGCGTGCAGTTCCAGCGCAGTGGTTCCGGATATTGACCGAGCCCCCCATTGAACCAGGGAGCGTCAAAATGAACCTCAGACTTGCCTGCAATTTCGCGGCTGCCCTATTGTGCAGCTCGGCCTTCCTCCTGCCGGGCGTGACGCCCGCTCAGGCGCAAACCAGTCCATCCGGGTTTGTCGACCCGGAAGGAATTCCTCCCCGCCCGCCCTTCAAAGACATCGAGCCGGTCACCCGGGGGCCGTCGATCGACACCTTGGCCACCATTCGCCAACGCGGAACCCTGCGGGTCGGCGTCGGCTTGTCCGAACCGATGGTGATGCACGATGCCAAGGGCGAGCTGGTCGGCTTCAGCGTGGATATCGCGCGCAAGCTGGCCGAGGATCTCGGGGTGAAGGTCGAATTCGTGCGCACCTCCTGGTCCCAGATCATCCCCGATCTGCTGGACCGGCAGTTCGACGTGATCATCGCCGGGCTGTGGGCGACCCCGACGCGGGCCCTGGTCCTCAACTATTCCGATGCGACGGCCACCGAAGGGATCCACATCGTGGCGAACCGGTCCATGGCTGCAGGCTTGCGAACCGTTCAGGATTTCAACCGCTCGGGGATCAAGATCGCCGTCTATGCCGGGTCGGTTCAGGAGCGCCTCGCCCGGCGGCATTTCCCCCAGGCCACGCTGATCCCGGTGGCAGGCGATGTCGATCAGTTGTCGCCGGTCCTCGAAGGCAAAGCGCACGCCGCGCTCGTCCCGACCTTCGCCCCGCAACGCCTGGTGCGGGCGGCTCCCCAGAAATTGTTCCTCCCGCTGGGGAAACCTCTGTCATCCACGTTCACGGCAATGGGCGTGCGCAAGGGCGACCCTGATTTCCTCAATTACCTGAACACCTGGCTGGCTTTCCAGCGGGATGAGGGCTGGCTCGGCGAACGTACGGCGTACTGGTCGAGCGCGGCTGAGTGGATGAAATAGGGACAGATCCGTTGCGTCTTGATGCCGGCTTTGTCAGAAGTTGCCCAGGAGTATCGTCTCCAAAGGGCCAGCCAAAGGGGCGCAGTTTTCTGCCGATTGCCGGACGGACAAAGCGAGCGTAAGCACAACCGCCATGGCCCATCCTGCAGCCGTCGATCCGACCCTTGTCGGAACCTACCCGGCCACCGCCAAGGCAGGTGGAGGCTACGTCTGGGACGAGGTTCTTGAGTATCGCGTCTGGTGCCATCCTGAGCATGGAGCACCGGACGAGGCTGACGGGGGCGACTATTTTTGCGCTTTCGCATGCTTCGCCGAAGCGCTCAAATTTTCGGCCGAGACGCCCGGGGCGGAGGCGCCGCTGGCCCTCGTCCTGCAGCGCGAGTTCATTGACGAGCCGTGTCCCGGTCAGTACGTCCATGTGCGGGAAGAGCGCATTGCGGAATGGCCGGTCGAGTTTCTGGCTCGGCCTCGCCGCACGGCCCGGACCATCCCGGACTTCCTGGCGCCTGACGCGCCACCCAACAAGCTGGAAATTCTTCGCGGCCTCACAGGCCGGCCGGAGGCGGACCCAGCCTAACGCCCGACTCGTAAAAGCTAGCCATGGAAGCAATGTTCCGCATTTCCGAGCAGGACTACATGAACGCCATGAGGCTGTTCGGAAAGCTGACACCTCGCTTGGTCGCTGTCTTTTCGGTTGCCGCACTTGCCCTGGTCGCAGTGGCTATCTTCGGGCCTCCGGTCTTGAGGGCGGGCGCGACCGGTGGCTTGACTGGCGGCCTCCTGGTCGCAGTTATCGGGCGCAATATCGTGTCGCCGATGCTGGCGCGGAGACACTATCGCAAGTACAAAGCGATGCACGATGAATTCGTGGTGGAACTCGTCGCTGATGGGGTTCGATTCGCGACGCCAACCGCTGATGGAAGGATCACGTGGGACAAGGTGTACAAGTGGCGGCAGAACGATGGATTCGTGCTCATTTACCCGATGCCGAGGCTATGCCACATCGTTCCCAAATCCATCGAGAGCCAAGGGTTTGATCTTCGGGCGCTGACCAATCGGCTCCAGCAGCATGTCGGCAATCCCTCGTGACACTTCGCGCCAGTAGATCGGTCGGCGGCGAATTGACGCCTTGATCGAAGTCCGGGGGAGCCGGCTATGAGCGTACCGTCGAAACTGATCGAGAAGCTGCGTTCCGCGGGCCGGGTCACCGTGCTGACGGGGGCGGGCATATCCGCGGAATCCGGGGTGCCGACGTTTCGGGATGCCCAGACGGGGCTGTGGGCGCAGTACGACGCTTACGAGCTGGCAACGCCGGAGGCTTTCGCCCGCAATCCGAGGCTGGTCTGGGACTGGTATGCCTGGCGCCGCAAGCGGGTCGCGGAGGCGCAGCCGAACGCCGGCCACCTTGCGCTGGCCCGGATGCAGGACCAGTTCGAGTCCTTCAATCTGATCACGCAGAACGTGGACGGACTGCACGCCCGGGCGGGCTCGCGGGACGTTGTCGAACTCCACGGGAACATCGCGCGTATCCGCTGCTCCCGGGGCTGCGGAGAGGTGAAAGAATTCGATGCGTCGGATCTGCCGCCGCGCTGCCCGCTTTGCGGCGGGCCGTTGCGCCCGGACCTGGTGTGGTTCGGCGAACGCTTGCCGCCGGACGCGCTGGCGTGCGCCGAAGCGGCTGCTGCGGACTGCGACGTATTTTTCAGCGTCGGCACTTCGGCACAGGTGTTTCCCGCCGCCGATCTGCCGCTGGTGGCGCTACAGGCAGGGGCAACGGTGGTGGAAATCAACCCGACGGAGACTTTACTCACACCCCGCATCCACTACGCGCTGCGGGGGAAGTCGGGCGCAATCCTGCCGGAACTGGAGGCCGCTCTCGCCTGAGAGCGTCGGGTGGGGAAAAGACGGCGCCAGCTTCCGGTCGCCTCGCAGAACATTCCGGCGCTACCCGCCCAGGAGACCTTTCAACCCGCGCTGCAGCTCGTCCCGAGCCTTTCTCTGCAGTTGCGCTTCCGCCTCGGAAACGCGGGCACCCACCTGCGCTTTTGCCACGCCGGTGGCCAGTTCGCCGACCTGGACTTGATAGGCGAGGTTGTCGAGCGGACCGGTCGCCCGCACCGGCATGGCAACGCCCTTGAGCATGGCGAACTCCCGCGCCTCCAGGCCGGGAGGCGCGCCGACGAGGCTGGCCCTGAACAGGTAGTTCGCGCTTGCGGCGGGAATGTCGATGCTGCCCTCGCCCGTCAGGCGCAACAAGGAGGACCGGGCGAGCAGATCACTGTTTTGGGCAACACCGCCGGTGATTTGAAACGAGGCGCTGAGGTCGGCGAAATCGGTCTTTTTGCTTGGGCTGGCTTGATAGGTCAGATCCTGCTTCGCGGCACCGCGCACTTTCGGATCGCGCACGATCTGCGGCAGATCAACGCCGCGCAGGGCGCCGTTTTTCACGGCCACCCGCGCCGTTCCTTGCAGCGCCCGTTTCATCGCGGCGAGGTTTACGCCGCCGGTGGCGACGTCCACGCTCACGTTGCCCCGGCCTTCGATCAGATCCCGCGCGAAGGCGTCGTTCAACAGCGGCTGGACGCTGACGCCGGTCAGATCCTGGCGCAGGGCGATCCGGTTGCCCTCGGCGTTCAGGCGCACGCTGCCGGCAACGGTACCCTGGTAGAGATTGGCCGCCAGGGGAGCGATGTCGAGCTGGCCGCCGGCAGCGCCCACGGTGAAGCGCAAGTTCGAAGCTTTGACATTGCGCATCTTCAGGTTGCCGATCCTGACGGTGCCTTTCATGTTCAGGCTTCTCAGGGCGGAAAAATCGATGGCGTCGGGCTCCTCCTTAGGTGCCGAAGCCGCGGCGGATTCTGGCTTGGGCGGGAAGTACCGGTCGACATCGATCTGGTCTACGTCGATGTCGAATGCCGACCCATAGGGGGCGGCGCCGGGCGCGTCCCATTGAGCATTGAGGGTGCTGGCGTCGAAGCGGGCCGACAGTTTGGCGCCAAACGTGGATTTGGCGAGATCGGCCCGCAGGCTGCCCGATACCGGCACGCGCACACTCTTCGCCGCCATGTCCGGATGGGTGAGGGCGAACTCGCCGCTGAGGCCGGCCAGTTCGCCGGCCAGCGCCGAGAGATCGGCCGCGAGGGCGGAACTCAACGCACCTTTCACAGACAGTTGCCCCTGCTTGGCGTCTATCTCCGCTTTCACCTCGGGGATCTTCATTGCTGTCCCCACCTTCTCGACGCTGGCCAGAGCCAGCGTCACGTCCGCCTGACGCTGCGTACCGAGCCACTGAGCGCGCAGGGTAATCGGCGCGGCGACGGATCTGCCGGCGGCGACGGTGACCGTCGGCACTTCTGCTTTCAGGGAAAATTGGTCACCACCGGAACTCCCATTGATGGCGCAGCGTGCCTGGGACAGATCGAACTCGCCCGTATCCGTGCGGACTTCGAGCTTTTCCGCCGCCACCGCCAGGTCGAGGGCCTTCAGGCCGCCCGTATCGCCCGCGGCATTGAATCTGAGCCCGGCAACGGCGTATTGCCGCTTGTCCAGATCAACGCGGTACCGGCCGGAGACCTTGACGCTGGCCGCCAACTGCGGATTCGCGCTGGCGGCGTTGAACGTGGCGGCGACCGGCCCCTCGGCGACGTTGCCCAAACGCCCGGTGGCGATGTCGACGCCGGTCAGGTCGAAGGTCCGGGCAGCCTTTTCATCGCGATAGACGACGTGGCCGTTGGTCAGTTTGATGCCGGCCACGTCGAAGCGCACGATTTCACTCTCCTGCTCCTCCTTGGCCAGCAGGTCGTCGAAATTGAATGTGCCGTCAGCACTGTGGATCAGCGTGGCCGACACGCCATCGATGCGCACTTCGTCCACCACCACCCGCCGCAGCACCAGAGGCCACAGCGCCACCGCAGCCCGCACCTGGTCCAGGGCGGCAAACTCTTTCTGGCTGCCGCGCTCGGAAAGGGTCGTCCGGCCCAGATCCAGGCTCAGCCGTGGCCAGAAAGAAAGCGCCAGATCGCCTTCGATGACCAGTGTGCGGTCCTTCTTTTCTTTGACGATGCGCGCGAGTTCGGCCTTGACGCGGGGTGCGTCGAACGTCGCGAGCAGAAAAGCCACGGTTACCGCCAACAGCGCGGCGAAACCGCCGAGGGCAAAGGCGACGTATTTGAGGAGCCTCATCAACCATCCTCCACCGGGCGACGCGCTCCATCGGCGGCGCCGCTTCTTGTTATGCGTGAGTGAAGGCAAAACGCCCACGCCCGCCCCGCAGACTCAGGAGGCGGCGATGAGGGTATCAGACAGCTTCAGATGTAGAAAGGCCGACAGTCCGCAGGCGGGCTCTGTCGGCCTTGGCACCGAAACGGCTATTCGGTCAGGGGCGGGGGACTTCGCGCTTGATCAGCCAGGCGCCACCGGAGCGCACCCAATCGAGGCGCTTGGTGCTGGTCGCGGCCTTGCCTCCCGCCT
>JBAWHH010000310.1:0-2010 GCA_049593715.1 Rhodocyclaceae bacterium | reverse complement strand
TTGTTCGTCAGCGCGATCGCGGTAGCGGGCGTCTGCGGCCCGCCCATCGGGGGGATTCTTGCCGACCACCTGGGCGTCCGCTGGGGTTTCGGCCTGGCGGCGGCGGTGGCCGCCTCCGCCCTGCTGGCCCTGATCGCCGTGCCGCGGGATGACCCCACAGGCTTGGCGGCCCAGCCCCCGGCGCCGAAGATTACGGATTTCCTCCGCCTGCTGGCGCGCAGCCGCTTCGTGTTGGTGACGATTCTGGCCGCGGTGCCGGCGAAGGCCATTCTGGCGAGCTTCTGTTTCTACCTCGTTCCGCTCTATACCCTTGCGCTCGGCGCCACCACCGCGACCGCCGGGCGGGCGCTGATGGTGTACTCGGGAATCATGGTTCTGGTTTTGCCCCTGGCGGCTTGGCTGGCAGAGCGCGGGGTGCGCGAGGCACGGCTGGTGGGCATCGGTCTTTGCCTATCCACCCTCGGCGGCTTCGGCCTGTACACCTTGGATGGGCTGATGCCGGTTTATTTGGCCATGGCGTTGCTCGGTTTCGGCCAGGGGCTTTCCATTGCCGCCCAGAGCAGCCTGTTGTCCATCGCCTGCGCGCGGGAAATCGAGGAACGGGGCAGCGGGCCGGTATTCGGCGTTTATCGCCTGATCGAACGCCTGGGCAACGCCAGCGGACCGATCCTCGCCGGTGTACTGGTGGTGCAGTTCGGCCATCGCGGCGCGTTCGCGGTCATCGCGGGCGCCGTCCTCGTCTGCGGCCTGCTGTTCCTCGCGCTGGGGAGGAACCTCGGCGCCCCGCGGCCCGGCGAGGTGGCGGCATGAAGCGTTTTCTGGCAGCCCTGTTCCTGGGAATGGCGTTCTGCATTTCAGGCGCCACAACCGCCGCAGAGCCGGCAAACGAAGGAGCGCGCGGGCGCCCGTTCCGTATCTACGTCATCACCTATCGCGGCCAGACCGACGTGGAACGCGGTTTCGCCGACTATCTGGCGCAGCGGGGCGTGCCGGTGGAGATCACCTACCGCGACATCGCGCTGGATCCGAAGCGCCTTCCGGGACTGGTGGACGAGATCCGGCGCACCCGGCCCGATCTGGTCTGCACCTGGGGCACGCCGGTCACCCTGGGCATTGCCGGCGCCTGGGACAAGGCGGACTCGCGGCGCCACATCACCGACATTCCCATCGTTTTCTCCGTGGTCGCGTCCCCCGTCAGCGCGGGGATCGTCGCCGACCTGAAGTCGCCCGCCCGCAACGTCACCGGCGTCAGCCATGTCGCCACCACCGAAGCGCAGGTGCAGGCTATGTCCGCGTACCGCCCGTTTCGCACCCTGGGGATAATCTACACGCCGACGGAGCCCAACTCGCGCGCAGTGCTCGCGGAACTCAAGGAACTCGGCCAGCGCCAGGGTTTTACCGTCGAAGCGCGCCCATTCCACCTCGATGCCACGGGGCGCCCAAGCGCCGAGGGGACCGAGGATCTGGTGCGGCAACTGAAGGACGCCGGCGCCCAGTGGCTCTATCTGCCCCCGGACAGTTTCCTCAACCAGCAGGCCCGGGAGCGAGTGCTACCGGCTGCCCTTCAGGCCGGCCTGCCCACCTTCGCCACCACCGAAGGCCTGATGACCGCCGGTGCCCTGGCCGGCCTGGTGAGCCGCTACTACAGCCTGGGACAGTTCGCCGCCTACAAGGCCGAGGAGATACTGGTCCACAAGACGCCGCCCGGCCGCATTCCGGTGGAAACCCTGTCGCGGTTTTCGCTGCAGATCAACCTGTACGCCGCCCGCCGCCTCGGCCTGCTGCCGCCGCTGGGGATGTTCAATTACGCCGAGTTCCTCGGCGTAGGGGAGACCTGTACCGATGGGAAAAGGACGCAGGTCGGTCCGTGCCCGCCGTCTGCCGGCGCCGACGTCCATCGCGTTCCAGCCGAGACACGACGGCCATGATCGACGCAAATTTTCCGCCAGATTACGTCCTGCGGCGTCTCGAACCCCTCGATTTGTCTAGACTTCGCAAGCTCTATCGCAC
>JBAWHH010000309.1:0-2670 GCA_049593715.1 Rhodocyclaceae bacterium | reverse complement strand
ACCCAGGACGGCAAGGCGGAGGCGGTGCAAGGGCTGGTGCTCGGCCTGCGCGGCGCCAACGCGCGTCAGGTGGTCGATGGCGTGCGTACCAAGCTCAAGGAACTGGCGCCGGTGCTGCCCCAGGGCGTGACCACCAGCGTCTTTTACGACCGCGGCAATCTGGTGGAACGTGCCGTGGGCACGGTCTCGAAGGCGCTCGCCGAGGCAATCGTGCTGGTGCTGGTGTTGCTGGTGTTGTTCCTGGGAAATCTGCGCGCGGCGCTGGTGGTGGCCCTGATCCTGCCGCTTTCGGCGCTGGGCACGTTCATCCTCATGCGCCAGTTCGGCATGTCGGCCAACCTGATGAGCCTGGGCGGCCTGGCCATCGCCATCGGCATGCTGGTGGACGCTGCGGTGGTGGTGGTGGAGAACATCATTACCCACATGGCGGAAGCCCGCGACAAGCACGTCAATATCCTGCCACGGCTACACGTCGTCTACCGCGCGGTAGCCGAAGTGACCGTGCCTGTGGGCTCGGGCGTGGCCATCATCATCCTGGTGTTCCTGCCGCTGCTGACGCTGCAGGGTCTGGAAGGCAAGCTGTTCGTGCCGGTGGCGCTGTCCATCGTGTTTGCCCTGGCGGTTTCCCTGGTGCTGTCCCTGACCGTCATTCCGGTGCTGTCGTCCTACCTGATCCGCAAAGTCAGCCACGAAGATCCGTGGCTGGTGCGCCAGGCACTGCGGCTTTACGAACCCGCGTTGGCGTGGTCCCTCGATCACACCCGCATCGTCGTGGGCGCAGCCGTGGCGAGCCTGGTGGTCACCGCCGGGGTCTATACGCTCATTGGTAAGAGCTTCATGCCCACCCTGGACGAGGGCGACATCATCATGCAGATCGAGAAGCTTCCATCGATCGGGCTGGATGAGACGGCGCGGGCCGACATGCGGGTGCAGCGCGCCATCCTGGAGCGGGTGCCCGAAGTGCAGCGTATCGTTGCCCGCGCCGGCTCGGACGAACTGGGCCTGGATCCGATGGGCCTGAACCAGACCGACACCTTCATGGTGCTCAAGCCGCGTAGCGAATGGCGCCAACCGGACAAAGACTGGCTGATGGATGAACTGCGCAAGGTGATGGCGGACTTTCCGGGCCTGACCTTCAGCTTCACCCAGCCCATCGAAATGCGCGTATCGGAGATGCTCACCGGTGCGCGGGGCGACGTGGTGGTAAAGATTTTCGGCCCCGATCTATCCATGCTCAACAGCCTGGCCGGCCAAGTGGTCGCCGCCATCAATGGGGTGGCCGGTGCCGAGGACGTACTGACCGTGAAGAACGAGGGCGTCCAGTATTACAGGGTGGATATCGATCGCTTGGCGGCCGGCCGCCTGGGCCTGAGTGTCGATGACATCGGCAGCGCGTTGCGCACCCAGCTCGAAGGCAACATGCTCGGGCTGGTGGTTGAATCCGGCCGGCGCACGCCGCTGCTACTGCGTGGCGACGAGGCGGTGCGTTCCTCCCCGGCCCTGTTCGCCGGACTGACGCTCGCCCTGCCCTCCGGTGAATCCGTTCCAATCTCCGGCGTCGCGAGCCTGGTGCGCAGCGACGGGCCGGTCAAGGTGGACCGGGAAAGCGCACAGCGCAACGTGCTGGTACAGGCCAATGTGCGCGGGCGGGATCTGGTCGGTTTCGTCGACGATGCGAAGCAGAAAGTCGCTGCGACGATCCAATTCCCCGAGGGTTACCGCACGGTGTGGGGCGGGCAGTTCGAGAACCAGCAGCGCGCCGCCGCACGACTTGCGACTGTGGTGCCGATCGCGCTGGGCCTGATCTTCGCCCTGCTGTTCGCCACCTTCCGCTCGGTGAGCCAGGCGGTGCTGGTCTTCGCCAACATCCCCTTCGCCATGATCGGCGGTGTGTTCGCCCTATGGCTGTCGGGGGAATACCTGTCGGTTCCCGCTTCTGTGGGCTTCATCGCCCTGCTCGGCATCGCGGTGCTCAACGGCGTGGTCATGGTGAGTTATTTCAATCAGTTGCGGGATCGCGGCATGGCCGCCGCCAAGGTCGTGGTGGAAGGGGCGAAACGTCGCCTGCGGCCCGTGCTGATGACCGCGAACATTGCCGCGTTCGGCCTTCTGCCACTCTTGTTCGCCACTGGGCCGGGGTCGGAAATCCAGCGCCCGCTGGCCATCGTGGTGATCGGCGGGCTGGTCAGCTCGACCACGCTTACGCTCATCGTCCTGCCCATCCTGTACCGCCATTTCTGCGTCCCGCGTCCGACGGCTGAAGCCGCCGCGGCGCCACACGCTGAGGAACAACATTCATGAACGCCCTCGATACGCTGCTTACCATGGTTTTTCCCCGCTCGCTGGAGGAGGAACTGATCGACCATCTCCTGGAGCATCCCGAGTGGGTGCGCGGCTTCACCATCAGCCAGGTGGAAGGCAAAGGGGAGGTCGTACGCCTCAGTGGTATCGCGGAAGAAGTGCGTGGCCGCGCGCGCCGGGTGCAGGTGCAAACGGTGCTCAACGGCGGCGATGCGCGCGCGCTCATCGAGCATCTGAAGCGCTCCCTGCCCAATCCGGAAGTTGCCTATTGGCTGTCGCCGGTGCTGGATTTCGGGAGGTTCGCATGAGCACACAAAGGATGACGTGGCGCCGCGCGGCAGGGCTGGCGAGCCTCGCATGGGGTGGCCT
>JBAWHH010000308.1:0-2188 GCA_049593715.1 Rhodocyclaceae bacterium | reverse complement strand
CTCCTGCAGCGCGGCGGGGCGCCCCAGGGTGAGGGCGCTCCAGGCCGGCAGGGCGGCGCTGGGGTGGCGCAGCCCCAGGTAAAGCGCCGAGGTGAAGTCGAGCATGATCCATGGGCGTCACAGGCTGCGTTGCTGCATCGCCAGGCGGTTGCGCAGCAGCACCGAAGGCATCGTGTAATCGACCCGGTCGCCGGTGAGATCGGCGCCGGTGACGGCCCGGTAGGCGTGGATGTAGCCCTGGATCTCGGGCCGCCAGAAGCGGCCCCAGTTCACCGCCTGGGCCGGGTCGTTCACGTCGCTCCAGGCGCCGAAGCGGATCGACAGCAGGATCTGCTCGCCGAAGATCGCCAGGTTGCGGAAGTGCAGCACGCTGACGTCGCTCCAGTTCTGGATCTTCTTCATGGCGTCCACGCGGTCCATCCACGGTTCGGGGTAGGCCACCATCACCCGCGTCGGCAGGAACTCGCGGAACTCGGGCCGGGCCAGCAGCCACTGCTGCATGAGCATCTCGATGCGCGCCGTGGAAGGCAGGTCGCCGAACTGGTTGTGGGCGCCCTGGGAAAGGATGAGGTGCACCTCCTTCAGCCCGTTGAGCATGGGAAAACCGTCCGCCACCACCGTGGTGTCGTCGTCCTGCTGGAAGAACACCGCGCACAGGCGCAGCAGGTTGTGGAACGCTTCGAGGAACTTGGAACGGGTGTCGGCGGCGCGCATCGCGGCGATCGCCTTGCCTTCCAGGCGCAGGCCGTAATGGTGGTCGTACTCGTAGTTGCGCCGCACCACGCTCAGGCGGTGCTGTTCGTCCTGGATGTAGCCCCACAGCAGGTTGTTGAGGGGCCGCAGCGGGTCGATTTCCGTGTTGCCCAGTGGGTCATGGGTGCCGCCGCCGCGGGCGTTCTGGAAGCGGCGCGTGATGGCGTTGAGGGTCTGCACCAGCATCGCCTCCTCGTTCCAGTAGGACCAGATCAGCTCCAGCAGGCAGGGCGCCACCAGCTTGTCGCGCAGGATGCCGAAACACTGCTCGGGCAGCGCCGCGCCGGCGAAGATGGCGTTCTTGATCGCCACGTCCGGCAGCTTCTGCAGGATCAGGCCGAGGTAGGGGAGCGTCACGTCCTGGGTGCCGTTCACCGCCACCAGGTACTTGTCCCACAGGTCGTCGAGCTGCACGGTGCGGCCGATGCGCCGGACGACGTAGTCCAGATCGTCCTGGTCGAAGGGGAAACTCGCCAGGGCGACGCCGCAATTGACGATCACGAAGGCTTCCGTGGCGGCTTTGAGCAGCCGGTAGGCTTCGGAGTCGGTGAAGGGCAGGAAACGCTGGCCCTGGAGTTGGCCGAAGCGGGTGATCTTGCCGTTCGCCGGGTCGGTGATCTTGTCCAGCTCGAAGGGGGTGAAATTCGCCGACAGCGGCAGCCCGCACAGCACGTGGTCGAGGAAACGCTGGTAGTTGTTGAAGGAGAGCGCCTCGGTGCTCTTGCGGATGACGATCCACAGCGGCAGGTCTTCCGTCGCTTCCGTCGCGGCGCGGCGCATGGTGACGGTGACGTCCCCGGCGATGGCCTGCTCGTCGCGGTCCACCACGCGGATGAAATTGATGACGATGCGCGGGTTCTGGCTGAAGGCGGCGGTGAATTCCACATGCCCCGAGATGCGGCCGCTGTCGAACACGTACTCGCGCACCATGCGGCTTCCTTCCTCGAACTCGCGATGCTGCGCCAGCACGCTGCCGCGCGTCGCCGACAGCGTGGTCGCCGGGCCGCTGCCCGCCGTCTTGTTCCAGGAAAAGCGGAAATACATCGACTGGCCCTGGCGCACGCGATCGCAGGGCACGGTATCGCAGCCGCCGGCCGCCACGAAGGATTCCACGTTGAACCCCACCGGAATCGCCAGTTCGACGCGCTCTTCGCACTCCGCGCCCACATCCACGTCGTAGGCGATGATGCTGCCGAAAGCTTCGGCGCTGACCCGATACTGGCCGGGGGGCAGGGTATGGCGGAAATGGCCGTTCGGCCCGGTGTTGCCGGAGGCGACGAGTTCCTCCCCGGTTGGTGGGTTCTGGGCCGTCGGCTTGCCCGGCCGTTTCGGCGGCGGCGGTGCCGAAGTCTGGACGGCGGGCGAGGGCGTGGTTGCTGGGACACCCGCGGCGCCTGCGGTGAAGATGCGAACCGGGGCGTTGATGATCGCTGCC
>JBAWHH010000307.1:0-3895 GCA_049593715.1 Rhodocyclaceae bacterium | reverse complement strand
TGGGCTGAAACTCGAAACCGGTAAAACTGTTGTGCTCCAGGCGTGCGCCCGCCATCAGGCGTAGCCTGTCCGGCAGCAGGGTAATGTCGTCCTGGGCGAAAGCCGTCGCCAGCCGGAAATCGCGGCTCTTGGGAGAAAAGTCGACGAGGGCTTTTCCAACGGTGTTGTCACGGGAAACGCGATATCCGAGTCCCCATATGAGATCGTGCGTCTTGCCGAACAACTTGCGGTGCTGGAAATCCAGGTCGGCGGTGGTCCGCTTCACGTTCACCACGCGCTCGATGTCTACTTCCGAATGATCCACGTAAGCCTGGAAAGATGCCTCCGATGCGTCGTCGAAGGTCCATTCGCGGCGCCCGATGACATGGGCGCCCTGATTGCGTTGCTCCGTGGGCTGCAGGCGAAAACCGAGCGGGGAAGCCAGATCCGGATAGTCCCACGTATCCCCGGCGGTACCGTTGTAGGCGGCCGCACTCAGCGTCAACCGATTCCCCGAAGCCAGCGGCCAGTCGCCGCGGAAGCCGACGCGCCCCGCCTGCCAATCGTCGCTGGCGCGGTTGCCGGCGAGATTCACCGATTCGTCCCGCGCGAAGACCTTGCCCCACACGCGGTAGTGACCCTCCCCGGCTTCGCCGCCGTGGCGGAACGCCGCGAAGGCGCGCTCTTCGGTTCCCGCCCCTGCGACGAGAAGACTTCCCTGGGTGTCGCGGGCGCGGCGGGTGATGATGTTGATCACACCATTGACGGCGTTCGCCCCCCACATCGCCGCCCCCGGGCCGCGGACGACTTCGATGCGGTCGATATCCTCCAGCAACGTGTCTTCCGCTTCCCAGATCACGCCGGAAAAAAGCGGGGAATAAATGCTGCGCCCGTCCATCAGCACCAGCAGTTTGTTGGCGAATCGCCCATTGAAGCCCCGCACGCTGACCGCCCAGCGGTTCTGCGACAGGCGGGCGACCTGGACGCCGGGAGCCATGCGCAGAACCTCGGGAATCGAGGTTGCGCCCGATTGTTCGATGTCCTCGCGCGTGATCACGAACACCGCGCCCGCCACGTCCTGGAGGCGTTCGGCCTTGCGCGAAGCCGTCGTCACCTCGATGCTGAGCAGTTCCTCCAGGCTCAGATCAATGGCCGCGGGTTCACCCGCCCGCGCAAGCGAGGCGACAACGAGAGCGCCTCCTAGCACGGCGCAGGCTGTCACGACGAATCGGCCATATTTCATATCGTTGGGACCTCCGGGCAAGGTTTTCCAGGGCCGGGAAGAAGAGGCTCGAACACCTCTTGATCGGCCCGTATCATTTTCTGCATCGCCGACCGGCCCTGGCTACCGGCAATCGACAACGCGCTGGGCGCTCCCCCTGGCTCAAAACTGCCATTTGGCCTTGACGTAGAAACCGCGTTCGATTTGCAGGCGCTCGGACGGCAGCAGATCCGGCACGATCTCTGGATGGCGCCGGTCGAGGAGGTTCTGGCCCACCAGTGACAGTTCCAGGCCAGGGACAGGGCGCCAGGCATAGCGAAGGTCGAGCGTCGTATAGGCTGGAATCCGCGTTCCGAATTCTCGAACGCCGGCCGGGCTGGCATGGCGCAGCCAGACATCAAAGTGTTTCCAGCCAGCGAACGACATGGAAGAACGCAGGGAGAACTGATGCCGTGGCGCACTGCGTTCAAAGCCGAGGGCCATGTTGCGATTGGCTTCATCGTCGGTGGTGGCGCGAACCGATGTACGGAGGTAAGAGTAGTTGGACTGCAAGCGCCACCAAGTGGCCGGGCTCCAGTCCAGGGCAACTTCCAGGCCCCGCGTACGCGCTTCGGCATCGTTATTGGTTACCCAGTCCAGGGCGAGGTAAGGGGTGGCGGAATTGACGAACTGAAACGCACCAAGCCCCAGAGAACGCAGATCGTCGTAGCGGTACTCGTATGCCGCCAGATCCAAATACAAGTCGTGGCCAAGCTGGTGCCGGTAGCCGAGGTCCAATCCGGTCAATTTCTCGGAATGCAGCTTGTGATCTTGGTTCGGGGCGATACGGATCAGGAACGGCATTGGCAAGCGATTGCCGGCCGCATCAGTCGTGGCGGCAGCGAAATCGATCTGCGCGTCAAGTTCGCGTCGCGACGGTGTGCGGACCGCGCGGGAAACCGCGCCCCAGATCGTCTGGACGGGCGTCGGCGTCCACGCCAGTCGAATGTTGGCCTGGGGCTCGAAGCCGGTAAAGCTGTTGTGCTCCAGCCGCGCGCCCAGCGTCAGGCGCAGCGTGTCGGGTACCAGGGAGATCTCGTCATGCAGGAATGCGCTGGACAATACGAAATTCCTACTCGCCGGCAGGATGCCTATCGCACCCTGCGACGCGATGTGGTCGCGGGAATGGCGATAGCCGACTCCCCACATGAGATCCTGACTTTCGCCAACGCGGGTACGGTGCTGGAATTCCGTCTCGAAGGTGGTACGGCGCTCGTGCAGGGCGCCCTCGATCTTCAGTTCCTTGTGGTCGATATTGGCCTGCCAAGCCGCCTCGGAACCGTCGACGAACCTCCATTCGTGGCGACCAACAAGGCTGGCCCCGCTGGCCGCCTGACTCACGTTGGCAAGCGTAAATCCACGCGGCGATGTCACGTCAGGCACGTTCCAGCGGTCCTCTGAATCGCCCGAATACGCTACACCCGTCATCATCAGGCGGTTTCCCGAGGCGAGCGGCCACTCGGCGCGAAAACCGGCGCGCTCCGACCGGAGGGCATCGTTGCCGCGATTTCCGGCCATGTCGACGGATTCGTTTCTGCTGGTGTGCTTCGCCCACATACGGTAGTGGCCATCCCCCACCTTGCCGCCGTGGCGGATTGCGGCAACGGCACCGACTTCGGTACCGAAAGTGCCCACCACCAGATTTCCCTGGGCATCGACCGGCTTGCGCATAATGATGTTGATGACACCATTCACCGCATTGGCGCCCCACATAGCCGCACCGGGCCCGCGGATGACCTCGATGCGTTGCACATCCTCCAGCAGGGTGTCTTCGGCTTCCCAGAACACGCCGGATATCAGTGGTGAGTAGATGCTGCGCCCGTCCCGTAGAACGAGAAGTTTGTTGCCGAAGCGGCCATTGAAACCGCGCACGCTGACCGCCCACCGATTGTTGCCGAGACGCGCGACCTGCACTCCGGGGGCCAAAGCCAGGGCATCCGGAATGGAGGTTGCTCCCGAACGCTCGATGTCCTCCCGGGCAATGACGAACACCGCCGCCGCGACCTCCTGCAAGCGCTGGGACTTGCGCGAGGCTGTCGTTACCTCGACGTTGAGCAATTCCTCCAGGCTCAGATCGAGCACGTCCGACTGACCGAACGCCCCTTGGGCCAGTAGTGACAGAGCCATTCCCAGCCAAGCGGGCCGCAGAAAGACGACGCGTACGCGGTTCATGGACCTGCCCAAGCCTCCAATCGGGTATCCCCGGCGATTACGGCCGGCCCGGTCCCTGCCTTGAGGCAAGTTACATTCCTGGGAAAGCCGGCTTCGGCCGAGCCTGCGCCGAATGCGGAAAGCGCTCCGACAGCACGCCAGACACCGCCGATCTGCCATTTTGGTTAATTCCATTCGGGTGTATTTTTGTTTTTCTTCTAGTAGGAATAAGGCCTACAGTGTCGCGGCCAATCCTCCGCCAGCCTAAAGTTCGGCGATTCGGATCCGTTTCCCACTGAGTCTTTGGGAGCGCCGAGATATCTGTACAACATGAGCGGCTACTTCGGCGATCCGCTGGTGATTTCCTCCCGGCCCATTGCCCAACCCTGATCCTGCTGCCACCATGGAACTCGACGCCGCCTGCCAGACCTACATCGCGGAGAGCCGCGACCTGCTGCAAACCCTCGAAGACCTGCTGCTGCAGGCCGAACAGGGCGCTGCCGA
>JBAWHH010000306.1:0-21203 GCA_049593715.1 Rhodocyclaceae bacterium | reverse complement strand
TCTGGACATCACCATGCGCTACGTCAGCACCCGCGGCGGCATGCCGCCGCAGACTTTCTCCGAAATCCTTTTGGGAGGATTGGCCACCGATGGCGGTTTGACCCTTCCCGAAATCTACCCCCAGGTGACGGCCGCCGAACTGGATCAGTGGCGCAAACTCGGTTACGCGGATCTGGCGTTCGCCATTCTCTCCCGTTTTGCTGACGATCTGCCGGCGGCGGACCTCCAAACCATCGTCCGCCGCACCTACACGGCCCAGGTTTACTGCAACGCGCGCCCGGGCGAGAACGCCGCGGAAATCACGCCGCTGCGCACCCTGGAGCCGGGCGTGTTTCTGCTGGGCCTGTCCAACGGACCGACCCTGGCGTTCAAGGACATCGCTCTACAACTGCTCGGCAACCTGTTCGAGTACGTGCTCGACAAGACCGGCCAGGATCTCAACATCCTCGGCGCGACTTCCGGCGACACCGGATCGTCGGCGGAATACGCCATGCGCGGCAAGAAACACATCCGCGTGTTCATGCTGTCGCCCCACGGCAAGATGAGCCGTTTCCAGACCGCCCAGATGTTTTCCCTGCAGGATCCGAACATCTTCAACCTGGCGGTGCGGGGCGTGTTCGACGACTGCCAGGACGTGGTGAAAGCTGTCAGCAACGACCTGGAGTTCAAGCAGCGGCTGCGCATCGGTACCGTCAATTCCATCAACTGGGCGCGGGTGGCGGCGCAGATCGTGTATTACTTCAAAGGGTATTTCGCCGCGACGGCTTCCTGCGCGGAGCAGGTTTCTTTTGCCGTTCCCTCCGGCAACTTCGGCAACATCTGCGCCGGCCACATCGCCCGCATGATGGGGCTGCCCATCCGCAGACTCATCCTGGCGACCAACGAAAACGACGTGCTGGACGAATTCTTCCGCACCGGGGTTTACCGGCCGCGGGGCACGGCGGAAACCCGGCAGACCTCCAGCCCGTCCATGGACATCTCCAAGGCGTCGAATTTCGAGCGCTTCGTGTGCGACCTGGTGGGCCGCGACACGGCAAAGGTGCGGGAGCTTTGGCAAGCGGTGGACCGGGGCGGCGCGTTCGATCTGCGGGGCACGCCTTTGTTCGAGCGGCTGCCGGAGTTCGGCTTCGTCTCCGGGCGTAGCAGCCACGCTGACCGTCTGGAGACCATCCGCCGCGTGGCGGAGGAATACGATCTGGTCGTCGATCCCCACACCGCCGACGGTATCAAGGTCGGCCTGGAACATCGGGAACCGGGGGTTCCGCTGGTCTGCCTGGAGACGGCGCTGCCGGCCAAGTTCGAAGACACGATCCGCGAAGCGCTGGGACATGATCCGGCCCGCCCCGTCGGGTTCGAAGACATCGAGCGGCTGCCGCAACGCGTCGAAGTCGTCGATGCCGATGTTGCGGCCATCAAACGCTTCGTCGAAGAGCGGGGGACCGAAAGGTCATGAGCGGCGCGGATCCGCGTTCGTTCTGGGATCAGCGCTTCGACCAGGAAGACTATCTCTTCGGCAAGGAACCCAACGCTTTTCTCGTCTCCCAAGCCCCGTTGCTGCGGCCGGGCCAGCGGGCGCTTTCCGTGGCCGACGGCGAAGGCCGCAACTCGGTGTGGCTGGCCCTGGAGGGTTTGGATGTCACGGCGGTCGAGTTATCGGCCCCGGCCATTGCGAAGGCGCGCCGCCTCGCCGACGAACGCGGCGTCAATGTGGGCTTTCATCAGGCGGACCTGCTTGATTGGGATTTCGGCCAGGGCCGCTACGACGTCATCGCCGCCATCTTCATCCAGTTCCTCGCCCCAGTGGAGCGCGAGGTCGTGTTTCAGCGCATGGCGGCGGCGCTGCGCCCGGGAGGCTGGCTGATTTTGCAGGGCTATACGCCCAAGCAGCTCGAATACCGCACCGGCGGTCCGCCCTGCGCGGAGAATCTCTACACTTCAGACCTGCTCATGGGTGCGTTTGCGGGGCTGGAAATCATGCACCTGTGGGAACACGAAGCCCACGTGGTAGAGGGAACGGGCCACGTCGGCTGGTCGGCCCTGATCGACCTGGTGGCGCGGCGGCCGGCAGAGGGGTGACGAGCGGGCGCCCGTCCGGGGATTAGAGGTAGATGACGGCGGGGAAAACGGTCACCGCCAGAAGCAGCACCAGCCATTCAAGATTGTGGCGCGCGAGGAAACCGGTGAAGTGCAGGATGAGGATGGCAATGGCGACGACGTAATAGGCAATGAACCACACACTCGTTCTCCCCGGAAGTTGTCGTTTCCGCTTTTTCGGTCATTCTACCCGCCGTCTTGATCCGGCCGGCAGCGCCGACAACTCATTTCTCGAAATGGCGCAGGGATAGGTCCACCGCCCGGATATCCTTGGTCAATCCGCCAATGGAAATGCGGTGCACCCCGGTTTCCGCGATCTGCCGCACCCGTTCCAGGTTCACCCCGCCCGAAGCCTCCAGTTCCGCGGCCGTGCCGGCCAGCTTGACGGCCTCGCGCATTTCTTCCGCATCCATGTTGTCCAGCAGGATCATGGTGGCACCCGCGGCGAGGGCTTCCTTGAGCTGCGCCAGAGTCTCCACTTCGACCTGGATGAACACGTTCGATGGCGCGATGCGCCGTGCCTGGGTGATGGCGGCGGTGACGCCGCCCGCCGCGATGATGTGGTTTTCCTTGATCAGCACGCCGTCGTAGAGGCCGAGGCGGTGGTTGGTGCCGCCGCCGGTGCGCACGGCGTATTTCTGCGCCAAGCGAAGTCCGGGTAAGGTCTTGCGGGTATCGACGATCTTGGCGTCGGTACCGGCCACCGCGTCCACGTAGCTGCGCGTCACCGTTGCGGTGCCGGAGAGCAACTGCAGGAAATTGAGCGCCGTCCGCTCGGCGGTGAGCAGGGTGCGCGTGTCGGCGGAGACTTCGCACAGGGTCTGGCCGGCACGAACAGCGTCTCCGTCGCGGGCCTGCCAGACGATGGTTGCGCGCCGGTCCAGGGCATGGAAACAGGCGTCGAACCAGGCACTGCCGCAGAGCACGGCGTCCTCGCGGGAAATGACGCTGCCGCGGGCATTCTTGCCGGGGGCGCTCAGCAGGGCGGTCAGATCACCGGTACCGATGTCCTCGGCGAGGGCCGTCGCTACGTTCTTCTGCACTTCGACGCGCAGTTGGTCCGAAATTTCCATGTTCAGCGTACCGGTAATCAATGGCCGATTTTACCATCGGGGCGTGGGGCGATCGGTCCGTGGAATAGGCGGTGGGCCGGGGCCATTTTCGAGCCTTCAGCCGCGCGGCACCTTCCGGCGAACGCACTCCAGGTAAGCATCGCCATCGGGGGGCTTGCGGTCGCGCTGGGACTGCCAGACGGTTTCCCCCAGACACTCCAGCACGACGTGGAGCGCCTCGTGGCGGTCGCCAATGTGTTTGAGCAAGCGGTCGAACAGGGCGCGCAGCCCCACCGGCTGGTCGATGGATAACTGTTCCTCCAGGGCGAGGTGCAGCGAGAGATGGAGGAACGGGTTGTGTTCCCCCGAGTCTGCAGAAAAGTCCCGAGCCAGGGCTGTTTCCTCGTCTTGCAGCAGGTGGTGGTACTCGGGATGCAGTTGAACGAGTTCCGCGGCAAGGTTTTCGAGGGGCGTGAGCACGGCGCGCTCGCGCTGCTTGCGCCACGCGGAAACGAAAAACAGCCGGGCTTGGTCGCGGCTAGGATTGAACATCGGCGGCGAAAAGGGCGATGACGGCGCTGTTGTGAATCAAATGGTTCGCGGGCGGCAGCGGTGCGATTTGTCCCGAGCCGTAAGCACCGATGATCGGCAAACCCGGAAAGCCTTCGCGGATCAGCTCCAGATCGCGGTCCCGTCCCCCGAAGAAATACGGACCGCGCCCGATACACGAGAACATCAAGGCAAAATCCGGCGTTGTGCCCAAGCGCGCTTCAGCATCGAGCAGGGCGTGCCGCGTGTGGCATTCGGCCGCCAGCGGCTGCCGGACACACCAGCAGATACGCGTGGCCGGGGCCAGTTGGGCGGCGAGGGTGACGCTTTGCTCCTCCAGGTTCGCGGCAATGATGGGCACGGGCGTGAAGCGGCCCTGTTCGATTGCCGTTTCCTCATCGCCACTGAGCACCGCCGCCGCCAGCAGGTGATGGGGCAGCCGGGGTTCCTCGCGCAGTTCCAGAGGCAGCTCCCGAAGCAAGGTCGCCAGGGCGGGCGCGCCGTCCAGGCGCTGAAGCTCATAACCGTCGGCGGCGGTGATTTCCATGGCTGAGCCTAAAGCGCGAAATCCGGTGGACACGCCGCAGGCGCCGCGCACGCCATGGAACGACGCGTCGAAGCGCTGTTCTGCGAGCACTTTGCCGTTGCCCCAGATCCGCCCTTCGTCCTGGCCGACGATGCCCGTCGAGATCAGCCCGCAGTGCGGGATGGGGTCGTCGAGCCACGCTTTGGCGACGGTCCGCGGCAAGGCGAGGGAGAGGCGGGGCGCATTGTCTTTGCGGTCTCCGCCAAGGCTGATGCCGTCGCCGAACACCATCACGCCCACCGCCGGCCGATCCATCACCCAGTCCGTCTCCGTGAAAACGCCATGGGCAGTGCATCCGGCAACCTGCAGGCATTGCGCCGCGCGGGATGCCGCATGGACGGCCTGGGGCGCGATGCGCACGAAGTCCGCCGAGAGGAACAGCAACACACTTTGGGCGATGGATACCCCGGCCCGCGCCATCGCTTCCTCCACCGTGTCTGCCACCACTTCGGGAGAGGGCTTGTCGGCGCTGGCGAGCGCGGTGGCGGCGGGGGGCTTGGTGGGCATGGTCTGGGGTAGGGTGGCGAATCAGGTCTTCGGCTCGAACAGGCAAAGATCGCGAATCGGGCAAATGGGGCAGGCTGGCTTCTGCGCCTTGCAGACATAACGTCCGTGCAGGATCAGCCAATGGTGGGCGTGCTGCAGGAACGCCGCAGGAACGCAGCGGCTGAGCCGGTCTTCCACGGCCCGCACGCTCTTGCCGGGAGCGAGTCCGGTGCGGTTCGCGACGCGGAAAACGTGGGTGTCCACGGCGATGGTGGGTTCGCCAAAGGCGACGTTGAGCACCACATTGGCGGTCTTGCGCCCCACCCCGGGCAAGGCTTCCAGGGCAGCGCGGTCATGGGGGACTTCGCCAGCGTACTTTTCCAGCAGCTCGCGGGACATGGCGACGACGTTCTTCGCCTTGTTGTTGTAGAGACCGATGGTCTTGATGTATTCCGCCACGCCCTGTTCCCCCAGGGCAGCCATCGCTTGCGGCGTCGCGGCGTCGCGGAAAAGCCGGCGCGTGGCCAGATTCACGCTCTTGTCCGTGGCCTGGGCGGAAAGGATCACCGCCACGAGTAGCTGGTATGGGGTGGCGTATTCCAGTTCCGAGCGCGGCTCGGGGTTGGCCGCCGCCAGGCGATCGAACAGCAGATGGACACTGCGGGGGGGCATCTCCCGATCTCCCCGCGTCGCTGCCGCGCGTTTGTTTTCAGCACTCATCAGCGCGGGAGGGATAGGGCAGCCGGGCGATGATCTGATCATCGACGGCGGGGAGCCAGTCCCGCGCCAGCCCTCGTCCGGGGATGACGCAATCGGGGGCGATCTCCAGCAACGGGTAGAGCACGAACGCGCGCTGGTGCGCCCGCGGATGGGGCACATGCAGCTTCGGGTCGGCGTGGGACAGGTCGTCGTAGAGGAGGATGTCCAGATCCAGCGTGCGTGAGGCATTGGCCCGGCCTCGCACCCGGCCCTGGCCGCGTTCGATGGCTAACAGAAGGTCCAGCAAGTCGTGGGGGGCGAGAGGGGTCCGCACCTGGGCTACCGCATTGACGAAATCTGGTTGGTGCGGATCCCCTATCGGCGCGGTCAGGTAGAGGGACGAGCGCGCGACGAGTTCCATGTCGGGTGAAGCGGCAAGTGCGGCGAAGGCCAGACATACCTGCCGGTCGGGGGCTTCCAGATTGCTGCCCAGACCGATGTAGGCCAGATGTTGCATGTTCATCAGAAATTCGCGAGTCCGGGGTCGGGATTCCGGCTTTCAAGGATCGCCGCTGCGCCGCTCTCGGGCGTAGCGGCTGTTGCGGCTGGCTCGTGCCGGACAAGTTTGGATTCTAAGCGAAGCAGCCCCCGGCCATGGGCAGATCGCTTGCCGCTCCGGCACCTTTTCTTCCCCTTCCCTGTCTCAGCGGAAGGCCAGGCCGTGCCCCAGGGGGAGCCGGCCGGAACAGGAGGAGCAGATATGGACGCGACGAAGGAAACGACCTATACCGATGCGGAGATCGGCGCCCGGCTGGCGAAGGAGTTGCCGCGATGGTTTCTCGAGGACGGCTCGATTCGTCGCCGATACCGGACAAAAGACTGGAAAGGGGCGCTGCTGGCGACCAACGCCATCGGCCATCTGGCGGAAGCGGCGTGGCATCACCCGGAATTGTCTATCGGCTACGACCACGTCGTCGTCAGCCTGTCCACCCACTCCGCCCGCGGCGTCACCGACAAGGACTTCGCGCTGGCGCGCAAGATCGAGGAGGTCATCCACTGGCAGCCGGGCCGGGAAGACGGCGGGCTGGAAGGCACACCGGCCGACGATCCGCGGTTCGGCTATATCGACTACGAGTATTGACGCGACCCTCCCACCGGGCGGCCGCGTCGTTCGTGATGGTTGTTGCGGCGGCTCAGGCCTGGGCGGGAACGCTCGTCGGCGGTGGGGGTGCGCGCCGGTGGGCGCGCCGGGATTGACGGGCGTCCAGCCAGTTTTTCCCGGCGATCATGGCGCCCAGCACGATGAATGCGCCAGGGGGAAGGATGGCGAGCAGGAAGCCGGGGTAGTCGGCAGGCAGGACCTGGATCGCGTGGGCGCCCGGAAATATCATCTCGATACCCGAGAACAGCGTTCCAGACCCGACCAGTTCGCGGACGCCGCCGAGGACCCCCAGCAGAAGGGTGAGCCCGACCCCCATTGCCGTACCGTCGAGGGTGGACGCAAGCAGGCCGTTCTTCGCCGCGAAGGCTTCCACGCGGGCGAGCACGATGCAGTTGGTGACGATGAGAGGGATGAAAATCCCCAGCACCAGATAAAGCGAGTGCAGCCAGGCATTGAATGCCAGGTCCACCATGGTGACCAGGGAAGCAATGATGAGGATGAAAACGGGGATGCGGATCTCGTAGGGGATGAGACTGCGCAGGGCGGCGACCGCAAGATTCGACAAGGCCATCACCAGGATGGTCGCCAGACCGAGGCTGACGCCATTGACCACGTTGGTGCTGATGGCGAGGATCGGGCAGAGGCCCAGCACCTGCACCAAGCCCGTGTTCTGTTTCCAGACGCCGTTGTAGGCGATGTCGCGGTAGAGGCCCATGGCAACTCGCTTTCTGTGAACTGGGGCTTAGAGCTTTGACCCCGAGGCGAGGTCGAAAATGTTTGGGTTTTCGCCCAGGAAAGCCAGGGCGCGGCCGACGGCACCGGTCACCGCCCGGGCGCTGATCGTGGCGCCGGTGACCTGATCGAAACGGCCGCCGTCTTTCTTCACGCGCCACTGCTGGGGTGCGGCCTTGTCGTAATGCTGGCCGTTGAACTGGGTGATCCAGGGGCGGGTCTTGTTTTTGTCCTTGCGGATATCGATGTAGTCGCCCAGGCCGGGCGTTTCCTTATGCTCGGTGATGCGTACGCCGGCCACTTCTCCATCGGGGCGTACCGCAAGCAGCAGTTTGATCTTGCCGCTGTAACCGTCGGGCGCAACCGCCTCCACCACTAACCCCGCCGGCCGGCCAGCTTTCCGCGCCCGGAATAACCGCGTCGGTTCTTTGGTGCCCAGGGCGGCAGTGGCCGGGGCTTCGATGTAATCGTCCAGCAGCACATTGTCGTACTCCTGGGGCGGCAGCACATCGTTGATCAGCCTCATCTTCTCTTCCTGGGCGCTGGCGGCGATCGTATCGCGGGTGCCGAGGTAAGTCAGTGCCATGGGGGCGGTGAAGGCGACCGTGAACACGATGAGGATGACGCCGGTGCGCACCGACACAATCAAGGTAGATGGGCGGTTCATGCCTTGGCCTTCTTCTTCCGGCCGAACACGGGCGGCTGGGTTTTCATGTCGATCAGCGGCACGCAAATGTTGAGCAGCAGCACGGCGAATGCGACCCCGTCAGGGTAGGCACCCCAGCTACGGATGACGAAAGTCAGAAAACCGATGGCGGCACCGAAAATCAGCTTGCCGCGGGGGGTGGTTGCCCCGGAGACCGGATCGGTGGCGATGAAGAACGCTCCCAGCATCGCGCCGCCGCTCGCAAGATGGAACAGCGGCGAGGCGAACTCGTCCGGTGTGGCGAAATGCAGGATTCCGGCGCTGGCTGCCAGACCCACCATGAACGCAGCGGGGATGTGCCAACTGATGACCCGCTGCTGGATCAGCCACAGGCCGCCGGCCAGGTACCCCAGGGCGATCCATTCCCAGCCATGCCCGCCGGCGAAACCAAACACTTTTCCGGTGGCGCCGAGGATGCTGGAAACCGTCGTCTCCGGGCCATGGGCACTGTGCAGGGCTGTGCGCAACGCATCCAGGGGTGTCGCGCCGGTAACGGCGTCGAGGGCACGTTCACCCCCGAGGATCAAGTCCACTTGTACGCCGAAAGGCAATCCGGTGGGTGGCCACTGCGACATCAGCGCGGGAAACGCGACGATCATGGCGCAGAACGCCACCATCGCCGGATTGAAGGGGTTCTGGCCCAGGCCACCGTATAGATGCTTGATGACCACTACGGCCAAGGCGGTGGCGGTCACCATCAGCCACCAGGGCACGATGGGCGGCAACGTCAGGGCGATGAGCCAGGCCGTGACCAGGGCACTGCCGTCCGTGAGGAACATCGCTATGGGCTTGCCCCGCAGTGCCAGCATTGCCGCCTCGGCGGCAATGGCGGCGGCGGATGCAATGGCGATCTGCACCAGTATGCCGCCGCCGAAGAAATACACGTACGCCGCCACTCCCGGCAGCAGCGCCACGAGCACCTTGATCATCACCGTGGTGACGCTCGCCGGCTTTCTCAGGTAAGGGGAATTGTTCATTGTGTGTTTGTCTGTGGCAGCTCGGGGGGCGCCGCGGTTTATCTTCGGCCCAACTCTTGTGGTCCGTGTGCAGATCGGCGGCGAGCCGCTACGGCGGCCATTCCGTCAGTCGGGCGCCTCGTCCCGCGTCCTTGCCGTCTCCCGGAACTTGTTGCGGCGCGCCTCGATTGCGGCGATTTCCGCCCGCTGCTCGGGGCTCAGGTGCTCGGTATTCTTGGGCGCGGTCGCCGCTTTTTGCACCTTGGCCCGCTCGATGGCTTCGGCGACCAGCGCTTTCTTCCGGGCTGCTTCGTCGCCCTCGGCCGGCATCGCGGCCGCCGTTGCGGCTGGAGCACCGCCGGCGGGAACCGGCACGCCGCCGGGTTTGGCTGCGGCCAGCTTCTTCTCCACTGTTTCTCGCGCGGCAGCCGTTTTGGCTGCGAGCTTCTCGGCCTTTTCCTGCTTTTCCCGTTCCAGCCTGTCGGCGCGGAATTCGAAACGGTCGCGGGCGGAATCCGCCGCCGCTTTCTCCCGTTCCCTCGCCCAGATTTCAGACTTCGCGAAGCGGAAATAGTCCACCAGCGGAATGTGGGAGGGACACACGTAGGAGCAGCAGCCGCATTCGATGCAGTCGAAAAGGTTGTACTCCTGCGCCTTGCCGAAATTGTGCGAGCGCGAGAACCAGTACATTTCGTGGGGCTGCAGGTCGGTGGGACAAGCGTCCACACAGGATGTGCAGCGGATGCAGGGCATTTCCGGCGGCGGCGGCGGAAACAGGCGGCTGCTGGCGGCGAGAATGCAGTTGGTGGCCTTCACGACCGGCGCCTTCAGCCCCGGCAGGCTGAAACCCATCATCGGCCCACCCATGATGAAGCGGTTGGTGTCCGCAAGGGGCCGGGCCAGATTGACCAGATGCTCGATGGGCGTGCCGATCAGTACGTCGTAGTTGCGCGGCTCGCCGACGTTGCCGGCGACGGTGACGATGCGCGAAATCAGCGGCTGACCCAGTTCCACCGCCGCCCAGATTGACGCGGCGGTGCCGACGTTGAAGCACTGGACGCCGTAGTCCGTGCTGCGCACGCCGTGGGGCACCTCGATGCCGGTGAGCACGGTGACCAGTTGCTTGGCGCCGCCGGCGGGGTAACGGGTGGGGATCGGCACCACTTTCATGCCTTCGCCGATCCTGCTCACCGTTGCCTGCATGGCGGCGATGGCCCGCGGTTTGTTGTCTTCGATGCCGATCAGCACTTCCTGGGCCTGGAGCAGGTGGCGCATGATGGCGGCGCCCTTGACGATCAGCTCCGGCTGTTCGCGCATGAGCATGTCGTCGCAGGTCAGGAAAGGTTCACATTCTGCGCCGTTGAGCACCAGCGTCTTGGTGGGCGTGTCGTTGCCCGGCCTGAGCTTGAGGTGGCTGGGGAACACGGCGCCCCCCAGGCCGACCACGCCCGCATCCCGCAGGAAATCGCGCACTTCGCCGGGGGATGCGCTGCGGAAATCGATGGGCTCCAAGTCCCCCCAGCGGTCCTCGCCGTCCGCGTCGATGACCACGGATGGCGCGGAAAGTCCCGAGGGGTGGGGCATGAGGCAGGGTTCGACCGCTTTGACCGTGCCAGACGTAGGGGCGTGCACGGCAGACGAGACGTTGCCATCCGCTGCGCCGATGCGCTGGCCTTTGAGAACCTTTTGGCCAGGTTTGACCAAAGGATGGGGCGCGCCGCCCACATGCTGATGCAAGGGAACGATCAGGCGTGGCGGTAGCGGAGGCGTGGCGATCGGCAGACGGGTGGACTCGTCCTTGTTCGGGTTGGGCTTGACGCCGCCGTGGAATTTGAAAAGTGTTTGGGCCATGGTGCGGGAGGCGGGCCTCAGGCTGCTTTCTTGATCTCGAAGCGCGGGTAGCGCCACTTCCAGGTTTCCACCGTCTCACCCAGCGGACGCATGGCAATACAGTTCACCGGGCATGGCTGGACGCACAGTTCGCAACCCGTACACAGACTGGCGACGACCGTGTGCATCTGTTTGGCGGCGCCGACGATAGCGTCCACGGGGCAGGCCTGGATGCACAGCGTGCAGCCGATGCAGAGGTTCTCATCGATGAAGGCCGCCGAGCGCGCCTTTTCGGTGCCGTGTTCTTCCGACAGCGGCTTGAACTCTTTGCCCAGGAGGTCGGCCAGCTTGCGGATGCCGTCCTCGCCGCCGGGGGGGCACTGGTTGATTTCCGCTTCGCCCTTGGCGATGGCCTGGGCGTAGGGTTTGCAGCCGGGGAATCCACACTGCCCACACTGCGTCTGCGGCAGGATGGCGTCGATCTGGTCCACCAGCGGATCGCCTTCAACCTTGAACTTGATGGATCCGTAGCCGAGGGCTGCGCCGAGGACAAGGGCGCCGACGGCCATGATAATCAGGGCGCTGATCATGATCTAGTGGTACTTGTCCAGGCCGGCGAAGCCCATGAAGGCCAGGCTCATGATGCCGGCGGTGACCATGGCGATGGCGGTTCCCTTGAAGGGCACCGGAATGTCGGCCCCGTCGAGGCGCTCACGGATGCCGCCGAACAAAATCAGCGCCAGCGAGAAGCCGAGGGAACTGCCGAAGCCGAAAAGCAGGGACTGCAGGAAATCGTTGTTGACCGCCACATTGAGGAGCGGAATGCCGAGCACGGCGCAGTTGGTGGTGATCAGCGGCAAGTAGATGCCGAGCACCTGATGCAGCACCGGACTGGTTTTCTGGATGATCAGCTCGGTGAGCTGGACGATGGCGGCGATGGTGACGATGAACGCCAGCGTGCGCAGGTACTCCAGGCCGAACGGCAGCAGCAGGTAGTGATCGATCACGTAACTCGTGCCGCAGCCCAGGGTCAGCACGAAGGTGGTCGCCGCGCCCATGCCCACGGCGGTTTCCAATTTCTTCGACACCCCCATGAACGGGCACAGCCCGAGGATGCGCACCAGCACCACGTTATTGACGAGGACGGAGCCGATAATGATGAACAGATAGCCAGTCATGGGCAGGGCCTGAAAACAAGCCCTCGATTATCCCATCTTAGCGGTACCCTGCTCAACCCTGAACGCGGCCGGGGTTTGCCGCGCGGAGAGATTCAGGGGTGCGCGCAGCCCGGTGTGGCAGTCGTGGCGGTGGCGCGGACGCATTCCTGCACCAGTTCCGGGCCGCGATAAATCAGCCCTGAATAGATCTGTACCAGTTGCGCGCCGGCGTCCAGCTTGGCCCGCGCCTGTTGTCCGGAAAGAATGCCGCCCACCGCGACGATGGGTGTTTCCCCCCGCAAGTGCGCGGCCAGCCCCGCCACCACCGCGGTAGAACGTTCGAACAGCGGCGCGCCCGACAGGCCGCCGCCCTCGTGGCCGTGGGGCTGGCCTTCGACGCCGTTGCGGGCAAGGGTGGTGTTGGTGGCGATGACTGCATCGATACGGTGGCGGCGCACTGCGTCCGCGATGGCCTGGATCTGCGCGGCTCCGAGATCGGGGGCGATCTTCAGCGCCAGCGGCACGTAGCGGCCATGTCGCTGGGCAAGCTGCGCCTGGGATGCCTTGAGTTGTTGCAGCAGGCCGTCCAGTTCCGACTCGCCCTGCAACTGACGCAGATTGGCCGTGTTCGGCGAGGAGATATTGATGGCCACGTAGGTGGCATAGGGATAGACCCGCTGCAGGCAGGTCAGATAGTCATCGGCAGCGCGCTCTATGGGCGTGTCGAAATTTTTGCCGATGTTGATGCCCAGGACACCCTTGTAGCGCGCGGCGCGGACGTTCGCGATGAGGGCTTCAACACCGCGGTTGTTGAAGCCCATGCGGTTAATGATGGCTTCGCGCTCGGGCAGGCGGAACAGGCGCGGTTTGGGGTTGCCCGGTTGCGCCCGTGGCGTGACGGTACCGATCTCGACAAAACCGAAGCCCAGCGCCGCCAAGCCGTCGATCGCTTCGCCGTTCTTGTCCAGCCCCGCGGCGAGGCCGACGCGATTGGGGAAATCGATGCCCATTACTTTCACGGGATTCATCGCGCCGGCGCTGCAAGCGCGGGGCCGAGGCACCGTGGGCAGCTTGTGCAACGCCGCAATGGTCAGATCGTGGGCGACTTCGGGGTCGAGGGTGAACAGCAGGGGGCGGGCTAGGCGGTAGAGCATCGCCGAATTTTAGCGGAGATCGCGGGCGAACCCGCCACGTGCCTCGCGCCCGGACACTAGAGATCGACGTCGGTCAGTTCGCGCCACTGGCCGTCCACGCGGCCTTCCAACGGTCGAAAGCGCGCTTTGTAGGCCATTTTGCCGCTGTCGCGGATCCAATAGCCCAGGTACAAGTAAGGCAGTCCCAAGCTGCGGCATTGTTCTATCTGCCAAAGGATGCAATAGGTACCCAGGCTGGCCCTGGACAGGTCTGGATCGAAGTAGGTGTAAACGGAAGACAGGCCGTCGGACAACACATCGATGATGCAAACCATGCGCAGGGCACCGCCGTCGTCACGGAACTCCACCAGCCGCGAATCGACGTGGCTTTGCAGCAGGAAGTGGGCGTATTGCTCGCGGCTGTCCTGGTCCATTCCGCCGCCGGAATGGCGGGCCGCCTGGTAGCGCTGGTAGAGATCGAAATGCTCCTCGCGGAAGGCCATCGTCAGCTCCCGCGCCACCAACCCGGAGTGGTGTTTCTGGGCGCGGCGCTGACTGCGGTCGGGGCGGTAGCGGGTTACGGGAACCCGTACCGGCACGCAGGCGCGACAGGTGTCACAGTAGGGGCGGTAGGTGAAGACGCCGCTGCGGCGGAAACCGTTACGCACCAGTTCGCCATACATCCTGGTATCGATCATGTGGCTGGGGGTCGCCACCTGCGAACGCGCTACCCGCCCGGGAATGTAGGAGCAGGCGTAGGGGGCCGTGGCATAGAACTGCAGCAGAGTGAAAGGCAGTTCCTTCAGTAGCGTCATGGGGCGACCGCGAACTCTCTCGACAAAGCCTCCGCCGGCCAAAGCGCCGGCGCCTCCCCGTGCTGGGTCCACATTTTCAGGCCGGCGACAAACTCTCTGCGGGGAATCTCCCGTGCGCCGAGAGAGGCCAGGTGCGCCGTGTTCATCTGGCAATCTATCACGCAGAAACGATGGGACTCAAGGTAACGGGCAAGATGAGCCAGCGCCACCTTGGAGGCATCGGTCCGGCGCGAGAACATGGATTCGCCGTAGAAAACACGCCCGATCGCAACACCGTACAGGCCCCCCACCAGTTCACCGTCCTGCCAGCTTTCGACACTGTGGGCGTAGCCCAGTTCGTGCAGGCGGTGGTACGCCTGCTGCATCTCCGCGGTAATCCAGGTGCCATCCTGCCCTTCGCGGGGTTCGGCGCAGGCGCGAATCACGTACGGGAACGCCGTGTCGGCACGGACGGAGAAATCCCCGCGCCGCAGGCGCTTGGCGAGGGAACGGGAAACCTTCACTTCGGCGGGGAACAGCACCATGCGGGGATCCGGGCTCCACCACAGGATCGGTTCGCCACGGCTAAACCAGGGGAAGATGCCGTGCCGGTAGGCGTCGACGAGCCGTTCTGCGGAAAGGTCGGCGCCGGCCGCCAACAGGCCGTTGGGCTGGCGCAGGGCGCGGTCGACGGGCGGAAACGGCGAATCGGGACGCAGCCAGGGAATCATGCTGGGGAGCGGGTTGAAAGCGAGGGGGCTGGCATCGCGGCGCGCGCTACGATGCCTGGTCAGGAAAACAGATTATAGGCGCGCCTTCTGCGGTGCTCCACGCGAGACGACCGGGCGGAGGATGGCGACGCGGGGTCGGCAAACCGGGTTTGCAGCCTGCACGTTCGGGGTTGGGCCCGCATCGCTCGCCGCCCGCTTTGGAGCCGTTCGGCGCGGCAGGGTGTGTCAGGCTGCTTGATGCGGAATGTCGAGGCGCCGCAACGGAAGCGCAAATCCGCCCTCGCCCGGTGGGGCGAAAAGGGGCTGCCGACCAAGGGGCGAGCCTGAATGTTTGGTTATAATCCGGCGCTTTGATGGCGCCATTGGGCGCCTTTAGTCCGTGGCTTCCCAACTCACCGAGGAGAGAGCTTCCGTGGAACCGTTCAAGGCATATCTGATCGAGGAGACAGAAGGCAAGGTGGGTGGGCGTTTTGCCACCTTGGCGGAAGACCAGCTCGACCGCGGCGAAGTCACGCTGCGGGTGGCCTATTCCAGCGTGAATTACAAGGATGCGCTGGCCGCCACCGGTGCGGGCAAGATTATCCGGCGCTATCCGTGTGTCGGCGGTATCGACATGAGCGGGACCGTGGTTGCCAGTACCGACGCGCGCTTTGCCGAGGGTGATCTGGTCATTGCCACCAGCTACGACATCGGTGTTGCCCACCATGGTGGTTACGCCGAGTTTGGGCGAGTGCCGGCGGACTGGGTGGTGCCACTGCCACAGGGTTTGACGCTCAAGGAGGCCATGGCCCTGGGCACGGCGGGTTTCACGGCGGCGCTGGGCATCGTGCGCATGGAGCAGAACGGGCTGCAGCCGGCGAGCGGTCCGGTCATCGTGACCGGCGCCACGGGCGGTGTGGGTAGCCTGGCGATCGACATGCTGGCCGGACTGGGTTACCACGTCGTGGCACTGACCGGCAAAGAGAACGAAACCGAGTATCTCAAGACCCTCGGCGCGAGCGAGGTGATGCTACGTTCCAGCCTCGACCTGTCGCGCATCCGGCCCATGGACAGAGCCCTGTGGGCCGGCGCGGTGGACAATTTGGGTGGCGATGTGCTGGCCTGGATTGCCAGCACGATGAAGCAGGACGGCACGATCGCCAGCATCGGGCTTGCCGCCAGCGCGGCCCTCAAGACCACGGTGATGCCGTTCATCCTGCGCGGCGCGTGCCTGCTGGGCATCGATTCCGGCTATTGCGCCATGCCGCTGCGGCGCAGCGTGTGGGACCGCCTGGCGCGGGATCTGCGGCCGCGCCATCTGGCATCGATGGTGCGTACCGTCCCGCTGGACGCCTTGCCGGGACTGTTCGACGAATTCCTGCAAGGTCGCGCCCATGGCCGGGTGGTCGTGGAAGTAGCCGGCGGATAAGTAGCCAATCATGAGCCAAACCGAAGCCGCCGGCGAGATTCGCCAGCGCGCCCTGATTGTGGACGACTCGCGCATGGTGCGCGCGTCGATCATCAAACACATCCGCGACATCTACGATGTGCGCGAGGAGGCCGACGGGGAAGCGGGCTGGGAGACCTTGCTGCTCGACCCGACGATCCAGGTAGTGATCTCGGACCTCTCCATGCCCAAGCTGGACGGATACCAGTTGCTGGAGCGGATCCGCGCGTCAAAGATCTCCCGCATCCACGACATGCCGGTGATCATGATATCCGGCGACGAGGACGACGCGGCGCGGGCGCGGGCCATCGAACTGGGGGCGACGGATTTCATCGCCAAGGGCACGGGCACGGCGGAACTGCTGGCGCGGCTCGACGGCGCGATCAAAGCGACACAGACGCGGCGCGAACTGGAGGAGTCACGGGCAGCCCTGGCCGAGCAGCGGCCCATCGACCCCAAATACGGCCTGGTCACGGCCCAGTACCTGCAGATGCACGGCGACCAGCTCCTGGCCCAGGTGCGGCGCGATCTCGGCGAGCTTTCGGTCATGGTGATCGAGGTGGATCGCTTCGACGAGCTGGAACGCGCCTACGGCAAGCAGGTGGCGGCGCTGATCATCCGCAAGCTGGCGAAGATCCTCGGCACCAAGGTGCGCAAGGAAGACACCGTGGCGCAACTCGGCGAAGCGCGTTTCTGCATCGTCACGCCCAGCATCAATATCGATGCCTGCAACGCTTTCGCCATGCGCATCCGGGCGGTCATCGAGGGGATCGCGCTAGGTTATCGCGGGGAAGTCATCCACATCAGCCTGACCATCGGCATCGCCAACAGCCGCCACGACCACTGCAATACGATCGACGATCTCATCGGCCTGGCGCGTACCCGTGTCCAGCAGGGGCAGGCGGAAGGTGGAAAACGGGTGGTTGGTTCCGGCGGGGCCGTGGATCGGGTTCCGGAGCAGCCCATCACGCTGGAGCGTGCCCACCAATTGCTGGAATCCAAGTCGTACGCACAACTCAAGCCGCACGTCGGTGCGCTGACCAAACGTCTTCTGGCGGTGCTCGAATTCATCGAGGCCGAGTATCAGGTGGGCATTCCCCTGGAAGCGCTCGCGGAACGCTGCGGCGGTAAGCTCACAGCCGAAACGTCGGCGACGACAAGCCGCGTTACGGATAGCAAGTAGTCGTTAAACCCAAAACAGTGCAGGGTCCACACGGGAGAGAGGAAGATGGCGAGTTACAAGGAGTTCCACAAGCAGTCGGTTGAGCAGCCGGACGCCTTCTGGGGCGAGCAAGCCAAGCTGATCCACTGGAACAAGCCGCCGCAGAAGATCTGCGATTACAGCAAGCCGCCGTTCGTCAAGTGGTTCGTCGGCGGCGAAACCAACCTTTGCTACAACGCCATCGACCGCCACGTTGAGACGCGGCCGGACCAGAAGGCGCTGGTTTACATTTCCACCGAGACCGACGAAGAGAGGTCCTACACCTTCCGCGAACTGCATCAGGAAGTGATGCGCATGGCGGCGGTGATGCAAAGCCTGGGCGTGAAGAAGGGCGACCGGGTGCTGGTGTATATGCCCATGATCGCCGAAGCCTGCTTTGCCATCCTGGCCTGTGCCCGCATCGGCGCCATCCACTCCGTGGTATTCGGCGGTTTCGCCTCGGGGTCGCTGGCGACCCGCATCGACGACGCCAAGCCGGTGCTGATGGTGACCTCCGACGCCGGCATGCGCGGCGGCCGCGCCGTGCCCTACAAGCACTTGGTGGATGAGGCGTGCACGCTGGCTGAATTCCCGCCGCAGAAAGTGCTGATCATCGATCGTGGCCTGGACAAGGGTTTCCCGCGTACCGAAGGCCGCGACGAGGATTACGCCACGCTGCGCGCCCAGCACATGGATGCCAACGTGCCGGTAGTCTGGCTCGAATCCAACGAGCCTTCCTACATCCTGTACACCTCCGGCACCACCGGCAAGCCCAAAGGCGTACAGCGGGACACCGGCGGCTACGCCGTGGCGCTGGCGGCGTCGATGAAGCACATCTACTGCGGCGAAGCCGGGGAAACCTTCTTCTCCACCTCGGACATCGGCTGGGTGGTGGGCCACTCCTACATCATCTATGGCCCCCTGATCTGCGGCATGACCACCGTCATGTACGAAGGCACGCCGCTGCGTCCCGATGCCGGCATCTGGTGGAAGATCGTGCAGGATCAGAAGGTCAACGTGATGTTCTCGGCGCCGACCGCGGCGCGGGTGCTGAAGAAGCAGGATTCCGCCTTCCTGCACAAGTACGATCTGTCATCGCTGAAGCACCTGTTCCTCGCCGGCGAACCGCTGGACCAGCCTACCCACGAATGGATCATGGGCGAACTGGGCCTGCCGGTGCATGACCATTACTGGCAGACGGAAACCGGCTGGCCCATGCTGGCTCCGGCGCCCGGTGTCGAGAAGAGGCCGATCAAGTTCGGTTCGCCTTCGTTCCCGGCCGCCGGCTACAACCTGAAGATTTTCCGCGAAGACGGTACCGAGGCGGGCGCGAACGAAAAAGGCATCGTCGGCGTCATCCCGCCGCTGCCGCCGGGCTGCTTGTCCACGGTGTGGGGGCAGGATGAACGCTTCGTCTCGACCTACTTCTCGCTGTTCAAGTCGCCGATGGTGTATTCATCGTTCGACTGGGGCATCCGCGACGACGACGGCTATTACTTCATCCTTGGCCGCACCGACGACGTGATCAACGTCGCCGGCCACCGGCTCGGCACCCGGGAAATCGAAGAAGCGGTCCAGGCCCATTCCTCCATCGCCGAAGTGGCGGTGGTGGGCGTCAATGACACGCTCAAGGGCCAGGTTCCCATGGCCTTCGCCGTGGTCAAGGACGCTTCGAAGATCGCCACCCAGGAAGCCCGCGATGCCTTGGAAAAGGAGATCATGAAGACGGTGGACGGCATCCTCGGTGCCATCGCCCGTCCCGGCCGCGTACACTTTGTCTCCGGCTTGCCCAAGACCCGTTCCGGCAAGATGCTGCGGCGCTCGATCCAGGCCCTGGCGGAAGGCCGCGATCCGGGCGACCTGACCACCATCGACGACCCGTCGACGCTGGAGCAGATCAAGGGTGCCCTGAAAGTGTAGTCTCTGCCCCTGCTTTGGGACAAAGCCCGCTCCGGCGGGCTTTGTTCATTGAGGGATACACCAGAATCCACAACCGACCCCGGCATGAGCAACGGCAAAAAAACCTACGACGAATCCTCTTTCCGCGTCCTCAAGGGACTGGAGCCGGTGCGCGAGCGGCCCGGCATGTACACCCGCACCGACTCGCCCGCCCACGTCATCCAGGAAGTGATCGACAACGCGGCGGACGAAGCCCTGGGTGGTTACGCCCGCAACATCCACGTTCAACTCCATCTGGACGGTTCGGTTTCCGTCACCGACGACGGCCGCGGCATTCCCGTGGGCCTCCACCCGGAGGAGCAGGTGCCGGTGGTGATCCTGGCGTTCACGCGGCTGCACGCCGGCGGCAAGTTCGACAAGACCAGCGGCGGCAGCGCCTATGCGTTCTCCGGCGGGCTGCATGGTGTAGGCGTGGCAGTGACCACGGCTTTGTCCTCCCGCGTCACCGTGGAAGTGCAGCGCGAAGGCAAGGTCTACGAATTGGAAATCCGCCGCGGCGGCGAAGAGATATCCGCGATTGCGGAAACCGGAACTTGCGGCAGGAAGACCGGCACCAAGGTGCGGGTCTGGCCCGATTCGAAATACTTCGACAGCCCGCGCCCGCCGGCTGCCGAACTGGAGCGGCTGCTACGTTCCAAAGCTGTTCTGCTACCCGGGGTGAAGGTTTTTCTCGACGTGGAACAGGCCAATGGTCAGCTACTGACCAAAACCTGGTCCTACCCCGAAGGTTTGGCCCAGTATCTACGCGAGCAGGCAGGCAGTGCCGAATCCGCGGCGCCCCTTTACTCGGCGGAAAAATACATCTCGTCCACTGAGGAAGGCTTCGCCGAAGGGGAGGGCGCGGCCTGGGTGCTGGGCTGGTTCAACGACCCCGTCCCATCTGAGTCCTATGTGAACCTGATTCCGACGGTGGCCGGGGGCACCCACGAATCGGGGCTGCGCGCCGGGGTTTTCGAGGCGGTGAAGGCTTTCATCGAGCATCACCAGATGCTGCCCCGGGGCGTCAAGCTGCAGCAGGACGACGTCTGCGCGCGCATGGCCTTCGTGCTGTCGGCGCGCATCCTCGACCCCCAGTTTCAGGGCCAGGTGAAGGAAAAACTCAACTCCCGCGAAGCGGTCAAGCTGGTCTCCGGCGTGGTCCGGGATCCCTTCGAGATCTGGCTCAACAACCACGTGGACGCCGGCCGGGCCATCGCCGAGCTGTCCATCAAACAGGCGCTGGCGCGGCAGAAAAGTGCGCAGAAAGTCGAGAAGCGCAAACAGTCCGGTGTCGCCGTGCTGCCCGGGAAACTCTCCGACTGCGAATCGGAAGACATCCGCGACAACGAGCTTTTCCTGGTGGAAGGCGATTCCGCTGGCGGCTCCGCCAAGATGGCCCGCAACAAGGAAACCCAGGCCATCCTGCCGCTGCGGGGCAAGGTGCAGAACGCCTGGGAGATCGACCGCGACCGGCTGCTGGCCAATGCGGAAATCCACGACATTGCCGTCGCCCTGGGGGTGGACGCCCACGGCGCCAAGGACACCCCGGATCTTTCCGGCCTGCGCTACGGCAAGGTGGTCATCCTGTCCGATGCCGATGTGGATGGTTCCCACATCCAGACTCTGCTGCTGACCCTGTTCTTCCGCCATTTCCCCAAACTCATCGAAGGCGGCCACGTTTATGTCGCCCAACCGCCGCTGTACCGGGTGGACGTGCCCGCTCAGGGCAAGAACCGTCCCGGGCGCCGCCTCTACGCCCTGGACGATGGCGAACTCAGCGCCATCCGCGACCGGCTGCAAAAAGAGGGCGTCAAGCTGGAAGCCATCGAGAGCGGCCGCTTCAAGGGGCTGGGCGAGATGAATCCCGAGCAGTTGCGCGAGACGGCCATGGCGCCCGCCACGCGGCGCGTGCTGCCGGTGCGGGTGCGTGCCGACGCGGTGGAGGAAACCCTGCGCATGTTCACCCTGCTC
>JBAWHH010000305.1:0-2216 GCA_049593715.1 Rhodocyclaceae bacterium | reverse complement strand
GCAGTTCGTCGGACATCTCATGGCGGCCGGCGGACAGGCGCACGAAACTGGCGGGCATGACGATGCGGGCGCAGGCGATGGTGCGCACGAATTCGAACGGGTCCAGCGGCGGGGCGTCGGCCAGCGGCGTGCCGGGGATGGGGATCAACTGGTTGATGGGCACGGACTCCGGTACCGGATGCAGCGCGGCCAGTTCCGCCAGCAGGGCAGCGCGCTGCCGGCGCGTTTCCCCCATGCCGACGATGCCGCCGGAACACACCTTGATGCCGGCCTCGCGCACTGACTGCAGCGTATCCAAGCGGGACTGCTGGTCGTGGGTGGAGACGATCTTCTCGTAGTAATCCGGCGCGGTGTCCAGGTTGTGGTTGTAGTAATCGAGCCCGGCCTCCTTCAACTGCTCCGCCTGGCCGTCGCGCAACTGGCCGAGGGTGACGCAGGTTTCCAGGCCCAGGCTCTTCACCTCGCGGACCATGCGCGCCACCGACTCCAGGTCACGCTGCTTGGGGCCGCGCCAGGCCGCCCCCATGCAGAAGCGGGTCGCGCCACTGGCCTTGGCCGCGCGCGCGGCGGCGATGACCTCATCCACATCCACCAGCTTCTCGGACTCGACCTCGGTATCGTGGTGCGCCGACTGGGAGCAATAACCGCAGTCCTCCGAACAGCCGCCGGTTTTGATGGACATCAGCGTCGATAGCTGAATCCGGTCGGCCTGGAAGTTGGCGCGGTGGACCTGCTGCGCACGGTAGAGCAGGTCGAAAAACGGCGTCTCGAACAACGCCTCGATGCGCTCCGCAGTCCACGTTTCGGGTTGCGCGGCCAGCGCCGTCGCGGCAATTGCATTCATGATCTATCCTTGGCTTTCAAGAGAGGGGCATGATCCGGAATGCGCCTGGGCCTGTCAATTTTCCGTTCTGCGTTGGGTCGGCTTGCCAACCTCGCCCTGCCCCAGGACTGTCTGCTGTGCGGCGCGCGGGCCGGCGACGCCCTGCTCTGCCCCGCATGCCGGGCAGAACTGCCCACGCTCCCGGCCGAACATTGTCCGCTGTGCGCCCTGCCCACCCTTGGCGCCACCCTCTGCGGCAGATGCCTCAAGCGCCCACCCCATTTCGACGCCACCGTGGCGCCTTTCGCCTATGCTTTCCCGATCGACCGGCTGATCCAGGGACTGAAATATGGCCATCGACTGGCCATCGTGCCGTTCTTGGGTCAAGCACTCGCCGCAACGGGACGATTGCAGGCCGATCTCGTCGTCCCTCTGCCGCTCCACCCGTTTCGCCTGCGCGAACGGGGCTTCAATCAGGCGCTGGAAATCGCCCGCGCCGTCGCCCTCGATTGGCAATTGCCTCTGGACTACCGTGCCTGCGAGCGCAGCCACAACGCTCCACCGCAAGCCAGCCTGCCGTGGAAAGAGCGCCAGCGCAACGTACGTGGCGCTTTTCTGTGCCGACACGATCTGACGGGAAAACACGTGGTAGCGGTGGACGATGTGATGACCAGCGGCGCCACCCTGGACGAGTTCGCCCGCAGCCTAAAGAAGGCGGGCGCGGTGCGCGTCACCAGCCTGGTGGTGGCGCGCACCCTGAAGACCGTCAGTCGATCTTGATGGAGATGGACTGTGGCTTGCCCGGGTTGAGCTTGGGCAGATCGACCCGCAATACGCCGTTGCGGTAGGCCGCCTTCGCTTCGCCGGCTTGCACCGGCATCGGCAGCGGCACCACACGGCGGAAGCTGCCATAGGCGCACTGCATCACGCGCCAGCGCCCATCCGTGGTCTCGCGCTCGAAGCGCTTTTCTCCCGACACGACCAGCGCGTCGTCCCGCACTTCAATGGCGATGTCGTCCTTTTCCAAACCGGGGACTTCCAGGCGCACCACCAGACGCTGTTCATCCTCGAACATCTCGCCGCCCAGCATCGCCCAGCCACGGGTGGGAAAGTAAAAATCGCCGTCGACGTCCGCCGCGGCGGGCAGGTTGGTCTTCTCATCGGGATTGAAGCGGGTCAGCGCACCAGCGGCGGATCGCCAAAGATGCCGCCAACCTTCGGCCACGTTGTCCCAGAACGAACTCAGATTGCCCTTCACGTCGTCCAGATTCATCGCGCACCTCCTTCAAGGGGCGGGGCGAACCCCGCCCCGCCAGCTCAAGCCACCTTCACTTCGATGCGCCGCGGCTGCGCATGTTCCGCTTTCGGGATGCGCAGCTTGAGCACCCCCTGG
>JBAWHH010000304.1:0-2141 GCA_049593715.1 Rhodocyclaceae bacterium | reverse complement strand
CGCACACCGTGTTGATGAGATCCTTGACCCGGTTGTCGTAGATCGTGGCGCTCGCCCGCTGTTCGCCCAGTTCCCACGCCAGTCCCATCTCTTTGTTGAGGGCCGTTTCGGGCTTGAGGTTCGGGTTGCCAAAATCGGGGTAATACAGCTCGTTGAAAGTGGGCGCCCGGAAGGCGCTGCCCAACGAGACCTGGGCGCGAAGCGCCGGCGTGATCTGGTAACCGTAGCCGCCGTAACCGGTTGTTTTCCCGCCAAACTGGGAGTTGTCGTCGTGGCGCACGTTGGCCTGGAGCCGGTGGTTGCCGAGGTTGCCGCTCCAGCCGGCGAGCACCGAATCGATGCGCCGGCTGCGGTCGAAGTTGCCTTCGCTGAGAACCTTCTGGTTCAGGGTTTCCAGGGCGACCAGCAGGTTCCCTACCGGCAGCCGCACGTCGTTCTGCCACGCCAACTGATCCTGCGTCGTCTTGAAACGGGCGCCGTCGGGCGAGTAGGGACTGAAATCGGTGGAATCGTCGATGGAACGGCTGGCGCGCAGGGTGCTGGTCCAGCGTTCCGCCAGGCGGTTGCGGGTGTAGAGGCTGAACGCGGATTGCTCGATGTCGGCGTGGGTGTCGAAGTTCGGACCGCTTTCATACCAGTTGCGCCCTTTTGCGACCAGCAACGACACGCCGATCTCATGTCCGTCGGCGGGGCGGAAGGCAACGCTGCCGGACACGCCGGAACTGCGGAACCCGTCGCTGTCGCGGCTAGGATCGTAGTTGTAGGGCTGCTTGCGCCGATCCGCAATGGCCTTGATCCCGTCCGTGTTGTAGTAGCTGCCGCGCAGGCTGTAGGACCAGCGCTCGTCGCCGCCGGAAAGACCGGCCGACAAGTCCTGGGTGTTGCGGCTGCCGAAACCGGCGAAAGCATTGCCCTGCAGCGGCCCTTGGCCTTTCTTGGTGAAGATCTGGATCACGCCGCCGACGGCGTCAGCCCCGTAGAGCGCCGACCCGGGGCCACGCAGGATTTCGATGCGCTCGATCTGGGACAGAGGTATCTGCGACAGGCTGGCCGTGCCGAGGGTGGCGGAGCCGATGCGCACGCCGTCGATCAGCACCAGCGTCTGCTTGTCGGTGGCGCCGCGGATGTAGATGCTCGATGCCTTGCCGGGGCCGCCATTGTTGCTGACCTGCAGCCCGGGCTGGCGGGCGAGCAGATCGGTGACCGTGGATTGGCCCGACTGCTCAATGTCTTCGCGGCTGACCACGCTGACGTCGGCCAGCAGCTCGCTGACGCGCTGCGGCTGGCGGGTGGCGGTGACGACGATGGTCGCCAAATCTTCAGCGGCCTGGGCGAGCGGGCTGGCAATGGAAAACAGGCTGGCGATGGACAGCGCCAGGGCCTTGGGGGTACTGCGACGAAACATCTTGGACTCCCTGCATCCGGCAAGCGTCCCCGCACGCCGGCAATGGTAAGAAAACGCGAAAAGCAGGGGGGTTGAGTGCACGGGAGCAGAGCGGGCTGCTGGGCCGGCCACCGCTCCCCGCGGCAATTCCGCACGTGGTCCCGAGGCCGGTCTCCGGGCTCGCAAGTCTTGACGCACCGCCTTCCCACGCGTCCAACCGCGCAGTGGCTGCCGAATCAGGGAGATCCGGCGGGTTGCGTCCGCACTCGCTTACCGTTGCGGGGGCAGCACAGGAATTGCCGCGCTGGGTGGCGCGGCGCACCTGTTTCCCGATTAACCCTGCGGCTGACGCCGCTCAGGCACCTCGTTCCGCCGCGCCAGGGTAGGCACGGCGCGCGGAGTATAGCTCAGATCCGGGTGCTCCCATGCCAAGAGGGAGGACGCTCCGTAGTGGCGCGCAAGGGTGGTCGTGGCGAGGTGGTAAGCGCCGGGTAAGCGGCAGGAAAGTCGCTTATTTATAACGGGTTAGCAGCCGTCACGGATCGCTGAAAAGAATCTGTAACACATTAGGCTTCGCGGCAGTGGTATGTTCCCGGCCGCGGTAGGGGGCTAAGCCTCTGCCACCATAGTTCTTCCTTGTAAGGATTCCAACCGTTTGAATTGATTGGGAGGGTGATATGAAAAAACTTGGCTTGTGTGTAGTGGCGCTATTCAGTACGAGTGTGTTGGCGGCAGCGGACGAAGCCGCTCTCAAGGA
>JBAWHH010000303.1:0-3861 GCA_049593715.1 Rhodocyclaceae bacterium | reverse complement strand
CTCAAAACCAGTGGGCGCCCTTCGGCCTGACATTGAAGCGGCCCTCGTTCGATGGATTCCCTTCCTTGTTCCGGCAGCGGTTCGCGTCCAGGGCGCTGACTCGGCAAGTTGAGCGCAAGTCCGGTTCTGCCTGGGTAGAGCAAGAGTCCGAATCCGACTGGGGTAGACGCCGGAAAGATCGCAGCTTTTAACGCATTGCTAGAGCAAAGTCCCCGTTTGGCAGACAACCCGGCGGGGCGGCTAAACCAGCATTGGCAACTGATTGAAATTCTTGCGGCTGAGGCAGACGGATTCTGCTGGAAGGGCCATCTGTGCCGGCGATATCGTGTGACCGCCACTGAAGCCACTGACCCGATTGTCTCTTGCGGCCTAATTGACTCCGATGCGATCACCCTGAACTCGACTTTGCAAGCCAGCCTGCGCGCACCAGTCCCGGTGGTCGCGACCGCCCAGAGGCAGCGCCGGCGCCTGAAGATGGCGCGCTTGCCCGCGATCCAGTACCAAGCTACCTTATTGTCGTTATCGACCGTCACCAGATTGGCTGTCCCAGAACTCTTCCAAAATGCAAGGAACCAGAAAATGAAGCCTCGCCAGTCCGAATCCGCATCCAAAACCAAGCTCAGCGGCAAGGCAACCAAGGTCGCGACCCTCTATCACCCCCGCACCTGGCGAGAAAAGGGCCTGTTTTGGACCCTCGGCCTCTTCATCATCACCTACCTCATCATCGTCCTCGTCCTGGGATTCGTGTGGTCACGCTCGCCCGCCGAGTTCGACGTGAAGGAAAACGCGCTGGAAATTGCGCAAAAGGATCCTAAGAAGATGGTGACCGGCTACGTCACCGTGGCGACGACCATCCGTATCGCCGAAACCCTGCTTCACAAGCCCGGCGGCTATGTGAGCAACGACTGGTTTCCGCCCGGCGTCTATCTCGACAACATGCCCAACTGGGAATTTGGCCTGCTGACCGAAGCGCGGGACGTGGCGCGCTCGCTCCGCAACGATTTCAGCCGCTCCCAGACCCAGTCGTTCGAGGACAAGGATCTCGAAATCGCCGAACCGAACTTCAACGTCAACTCCTATTCCTGGATGTTTCCGGCGGCCGAGACGGAATACACGGACGGCATCGAGGCGCTGGAGCGCTACGGCGATCGCCTCGCCGAAGGGCGTGCGGTGTTCTTCACCCGTGCGGACAACCTGAACAATTACCTCGCCGTGGTGGACAAGCGGCTGGGAAGTCTGGCGCAAAGGCTGGCGGCTGCCGTTGGTCAAGCGCAGATCAGCGCCCCTGTGCCGGTGCAGCTAGACACTGGTGCGGCGGAACCTCGCGAGACCACACAACATCAGGCGCCAACGTTCATGAAAACGCCCTGGATGAAGATCGACGACGTCTTTTTCGAGGCGCGGGGCTACACCTGGGCACTGCTCCACACGCTCAGAGCCCTGGAAGTCGATTTCAACGACGTGCTGGCGCGCAAGAACGCCGTGGTTTCGCTCAAACAGATCATCCGCGAACTGGAGAACACCCAGAGCACGATCTGGAGCCCGATGATCCTCAACGGGACGGGCTTCGGCCCAATGGCCAACCACTCCCTCATCATGGCCTCCTACATCTCCCGCGCCAACGCGGCGATCATCGACCTGCGCAATCTGCTGCAGCAGGGCTGATCACCCTAGACATCCCCTACCGCAAACCGGGCGGTTTGCGGTAGGCGCCTTCGGGAACGGCCGAAGAGCGGGAGACGAAACACCTACTTTTCGGCTTCGGCGGCCGAGGCAAAAGTCCCTTTCAGGATCGGCCATTGGCGCCGGCTCACCGGCAGCTTGTCCGGAACCCCTTTCAACAAAATCAGCCACTGCCCCTCGGCATCCCCCTCGTGGCTTCGCTCAAATCCGGCCACGGCCGCCCGCGCCACGATGCTGTTGCGGTGAATGCGAATGAAGCGGTGGGGGAACTCCTGCTCCAGTTGCACCAGGGATTCTTCCAGCAGGTACTCCCGCTCGACGGTTCGGGCCGTCACGTACTTCTGCTCGGCGCGGAGGAAAACGATCTCCGGCACCGGCACCAGCAGGACCCGGCCGCGCTCACCGCAGCTCAAGTAACGGCGCCCTTCGGGGTTAAGGCGAAGAGCCACCTCCGCCGGGATGGCGGCGGCACGGCGGGCTTTCTCCAGCGCCTCTTTCAGGCGGCGCGCACGCACCGGCTTGAGCAGATAGTCGACGGCGTTCAGTTCGAAAGCTTTCACCGCATACTGGTCGAAGGCGGTGACGAACACGCAGGCGGGCGCCGGCGACAGGCGGGCGAGGTGCTGAGCCAGTTCGATGCCATCCACCACCGGCATGCGAATGTCGGCCAGAACCACGTCGGCCGGAGTCTGCGACAACTGCTCCAGCGCGGCGGCCCCATGTTCCGCTTCACCGGCCACCACATTGGGCAGTTCGGGCGCCAGATCGGCAAGAAGGACACGTAGCCGGCTGCGGGCTGGCGCCTCGTCATCGACGATGAAGATGCGCAACTCGCTCATCCGGGCAACGTCGTTCGGTACGGCAGGCGGATGCGAACCCGATATTCATCCCCCGGCATCGTTACGTCCAGCCGCGCCTCCAGGTCAAAGAAGAGCATCAGGCGTTCGCGGATATTGTCCAGCGCCATGCGATTGCCGGCATGGGGACTGTTGCCCGACGGGCACGGGTTGGTCAGGTCGATGAATATCTGGTCGCCGCGACGCACGATGGCCAGAGTGATCACCCCCGGTTCGGCAGCCGGCTCGATGCCGTGATAGACCGCATTTTCCAGCAGCGGCTGGAGCATGAGAGGCGGCACCAAAGCGTCGTCCGGACAGGCGTCAAGTTCCCACACGACCTGCAAACGTTCCCCCAGGCGCAGACGCTCCAGATCCAGATACTGGCGGCACAAAGCCAGTTCTTTGCCGAGCGTCGTCAGATCCCGGCTGTCCTGCATCAGCACGCGGAACAATTCGGAAAGCTCTTCCAAGGCGTCTTCCGCACGGCGCGGATCGCTGCGGATCACGCCCAGAACGGCATTCAGGCTGTTGAACAGGAAGTGGGGACGAATGCGGGCGGTGAGCGCCAACATCCGCGCCTCGGCCAGCGCTGGCGCGTAAGTGCGCGCGCGAAGACGCAGATACAACAAAACGCCCGCCGCCGCCATCACGCTCCAAACCATGGTCCGCACAAACCATTCTGCCTGGTTTCCGGAAAAACGATCCTCGCCGAACAGCCACGCGAACGCGCCCCCCATGAACACCGCGACACCAACCACCAGAACCGCGGCAAAGGCCGGCGATACACGCCGCAGCAAGGGCTGGAGCGCGTAAAGCAGCACCACGGCCCCGATCAGCGGGGGCTCGACTATCGCCGCAGCCTCCACCAGTTCGTACAACAGTCGCGACCAATCGGTGTTGCGCGCCAGAACCATCAGACCGGCAGCGCCGTTGACCAGCAACACGATGCGCAGCACCACACCCAGGTTGCGGAAGTCCGGCACGGCGAGGGAACGAGGGTTTTGCCCTATACTTGCCACGTTGATCTTCTCCCCGTTTCCGGCCCATCCCCGAGCTTGCACCGCCATCCCTGCGACCGATCCCGGTCGGCCCCGAGGGCCGTAAAGAACCTTCGCCGAGTCGGGCAGCACGTTGTTTCGGGCATGGTGCGATGACTTCCCGATCGTTGCCAAGCGCCGTCGGCCGGCAAGCGCATTTGTGACCGCTGATTATGACCGAACCTACCCCCAAGAACGAGCCGCAAGACACGTGGTCGGGCCGCTTCGACGAGCCCGTCGCCGATCTCGTCAAACGCTACACGGCCTCCGTGGATTTCGACCGCCGCCTGGCGTTGCATGAC
>JBAWHH010000302.1:0-6081 GCA_049593715.1 Rhodocyclaceae bacterium | reverse complement strand
CCCTGGCCGTCTCCTTGCTGGCGCGCATCGAAGCGCTGGAGACGCGTCTGCGCGAACTGGAGTGCCAACTGCGCCGCTGATTCCGCATTGCCGCCGGCTCCGCAAGGGAGGCCCCGTGCCCGCCGCGCGAAATACGCCGGAAACACAAAGTCGGGATGCTGCACGCTTCCTCATTCACGACAGGATCCTGGCCATGTCCCCCATCCTCACGACCCTGGTGACCGCGGCCGGGCTGGTGCTCGCCGGCCAGGCGCTGGCGAACGGCCCCTGCGGCGGAACCGTGACTTTCGGCGAAGGCGACACGCGCATCGTCACCAGCGTGCCCAACCGCCCGGCGGGCGGGTCGTGCTTCAACGACCGCATCGTGGACACCAGCGCCGAAGGCGCCAACTACGGCAACCACGGGGAGTTTGTGCGGGAAGTCGGAAAGCTGGCCGGAGGCTGGCTGCGCGAGCGGCGCATCGGCGCCCGCCAGTTCGGCGAATTGATCACAGCGGCGGCCCGCTCCGATGTCGGCAGGACGCTCAAGCTGCGCATCATCGCTTTCAACGATTTCCACGGCTACATCGATGGCAGCAACCTGAGCCTGCGCAGCGACCCGGACAACCTGTTCCTGCTCAACGCCCAGGGTCAGCGCACCGGCGTCCCTGCCGGCGGCGTCGACTACATGGCCGGCCTGGTGGAGCAGTTGCGCAGCGGCGCACCCAACAGCGTGGTGGTTTCGGCTGGAGACCTGATCGGCGCCAGTCCGCTCAACTCTGCCCTTTTCCACGATGAGCCGGCTATCGAAACGATGAACCGGCTGGGCCTGGAGTTCAACGCCGTCGGCAACCACGAGTTCGATGAGGGCCGGGAGGAACTGCTGCGGATGAAACACGGCGGCTGCCACCCCACCGACCCCAACAGTTGCCGTGGCAGTTCCGTGGGCACCCCCTACCCGTTCGAGGGCGCCAGATTCGACTTCCTCGCCGCCAACGTGGTGGATACCGCCTCGGCCAAGACGCTGTTCCCGGCGTACGGCGTGAAGGACTTCAAAGGCAACCGCGTCGCCTTCATCGGCATGACGCTCAAGGCCACTCCCACCATCGTCACGCCCGCCGGCGTGGCCGGGCTGGAGTTTCGCGGCGAGGCGGAGACGGTGAACGATCTGGTGGGCAGGCTCAAGCGTCGCGGCATCGACGCGGTGGTGGTCCTGCTCCATGAAGGCGGCGTCGCCCCCGGCAGCATCGACGGCTGCTCGGGCGTGGCAGGGCCGATCGTAGACATCGTCGGCCAGTTGGACGACGCGGTGGACCTCGTCATCTCCGGACACACCCACCAAGCCTACAACTGCCGGCTACCGAACAGGGCGGGGCGGGAAATCCCCGTCACCAGCGCGGGCTCTTTCGGGCGCCTGCTCACCCGCATCGATGTGGCCATCGATACCACGACGCGGGACTTCAAGCAGGTGAGCGCGGCCAACGTGCTGGTGGACCGGAACAACTTCCTCGGCAGCGACGAACCCATTCGGCCGGTGCCGGAAATCGCCCACATCGTCGCCAACTACAACGCCCTCGCCACCCCTATCGCGAACCGCGTCATCGGGCGCATCGCCGCAGACATCACCACGAGCCGCAATGGCGCGGGCGAATCCGCGCTCGGCGACGTGATCGCCGATGCCCAGCTCGCCGCGACGGCGCCGGTGGACAAAGGTGGCGCCGTGGTGGCCTTCATGAACCCAGGCGGTATCCGCACCAACCTCACCTTCGCCAGTAGCGCAGCGGGCGAAGGCGACGGCAGCGTCACCTACGGCGAGGCGTTCACGGTGCAGCCTTTCGGCAACAGCCTGGTGGTCAAAACCCTGACCGGACAGCAGATTTACGATCTGCTGCGACAACAATGGGTGCAGGGCCAGTTCCCCGACGGTGGACGTACCCTGCAGGTTTCCCGCGGCTTCGCCTACCGCCACACCTTCGTGGCGAACGTCAGCCCGATGATCGACCCCGCGGCCGAACCGGGCAAAAGCTACGTCTGCGCCGGCACGGTGGCGATCAACGGCGTGCCGCTGGATCCGGCGGCAAGTTACCGCGTGGCGATGAACTCTTTCCTCGCCACCGGCGGCGACGGTTACAGCGTGTTCAACCTCGGCACCGATCAACTCGGCGGCGACGTGGACCTGGACGCAATGGAAGCCTACTTCCGGGCCAACTCGGAAGGCGTCGCCCCCGGCCCCCAGAACCGCATCCAGCAAGTGGCGGACTGCGGCTGACAACGGCTATCACCAGTGGCGGGCCGCCCAACAAGGTCCATAGCCGGCGGTGCCCACAAACTTTCGCGCCGAACTGCTGGGTAAGAAGCAAAGTCGCCTTGGGCCAGTGCCGGCCCGGCTAGCGACCTGTCCACAAATTCTGTGGAAAAACCTGTGGACCGTCCGCTTGAGGCCCGGTCCCGCGGGGTGTTCCCCGGCCTGCAACAAAACTGTGCAGTGGTGACGTGGCCTACGTTTGTTGCGCCGGGAGGCTGATGCCCCAACGACCTGGCCGCCACGGCGGCGATCTTCCGCTGCAAGGCAGGCAAAGGGTGGCCGGCAAGAAAGACAGCGTTTCTCCTCTTGAAATCCCAATTGGCAGCCCTTACTATTAGCACTCACCCGCAGCGAGTGCTAACAAGGCACCCTGCGGATGATCGCGGTGGTTCCCCCACCTGCCCGGTTTCCCCAGCGGGCGTATCGCCCGAATATTGGTGAAGTCTTTCGCAACAAGGAGATAGATAAATGAAAGTTCGTCCTTTGCATGACCGCGTGATCGTCAAGCGCCTCGAAGAAGAGCGCAAGACCGCCTCTGGCATCGTTATTCCCGACACCGCCGCCGAGAAGCCTGACCAGGGTGAAATCATCGCCGTGGGCAAGGGCAAGGTGAGCGACGAAGGCCATCTGCGCGCCCTGGAAGTCAAAGTTGGCGACCGCGTCCTGTTTGGCAAGTACTCCGGCCAGGCCTTCAAGATCGACGGCGTCGAATACCTGCAGATGCGCGAAGACGACATCATCGGCGTGATCGAAGGCTAAGCCGTACCGCACACCCCAAGAATTCGAATCAGGAGAGAAGAGATGGCTGCAAAAGAAGTAAGGTTTGGTGATTCCGCCCGCCACCGCATGGTCGCGGGCGTCAACGTCCTGGCCGACGCCGTCAAGGTGACGCTGGGCCCCAAGGGTCGCAATGTCGTGCTGGAGCGTTCTTTCGGCTCGCCGACCGTGACCAAAGATGGTGTGTCCGTGGCCAAGGAAATCGAACTGAAGGACAAGTTCGAGAACATGGGCGCCCAGATGGTCAAGGAAGTCGCTTCCAAGACCTCCGACATCGCCGGTGACGGCACCACCACCGCCACCGTTCTGGCCCAGGCCATCATCCGCGAAGGCATGAAGTACGTCGCCGCCGGCATGAACCCGATGGACCTGAAGCGCGGCATCGACAAAGCCGTCGCCGCCACGGTGGACGAACTGAAGAAGCTGTCCAAGCCCTGCACCACCTCCAAGGAAATTGCCCAGGTCGGCGCCATTTCCGCCAACGCTGACGAGTCGATCGGCCAGCGCATCGCCGAAGCGATGGACAAGGTTGGCAAGGAAGGCGTCATCACCGTCGAAGACGGCAAGAGCCTGGCCGACGAACTGGAAGTCGTTGAAGGCATGCAGTTCGACCGCGGCTACCTGTCGCCCTATTTCATCAACAACCAGGAAAAGCAGGTCGTCGTCCTGGAAAACCCGTTCGTGCTGCTGCACGACAAGAAGATCTCCAACATCCGTGACCTGCTGCCCCTGCTGGAGCAGGTTGCCAAGGCCAGCCGTCCGCTGCTGATCATCGCCGAAGACGTCGAAGGCGAAGCCCTGGCCACCCTGGTGGTCAACAACATCCGTGGCATCCTGAAGACCTGTGCTGTCAAGGCTCCTGGCTTCGGCGATCGCCGCAAGGCCATGCTCGAAGACATCGCCATCCTCACCGGCGGCACGGTCATCGCTGAAGAAGTCGGCCTGTCCCTGGAAAAGGCGACGCTGAAGGATCTGGGCCAAGCCAAGCGCATCGAAGTGGCGAAGGAAGACACCACGATCATCGACGGCGCCGGCGATGCCGCCACCATCGAAGGCCGCGTCAAGCAGGTGCGCGTCCAGATCGACGAAGCCACCAGCGACTACGACAAAGAGAAGCTGCAGGAGCGCGTGGCCAAGCTGGCCGGCGGCGTGGCGCTGATCAAAGTCGGTGCCGCCACCGAAGTCGAAATGAAAGAGAAGAAGGCCCGCGTCGAAGACGCCCTGCACGCCACCCGTGCTGCGGTGGAAGAGGGCATCGTGCCCGGCGGCGGCGTTGCGCTGATCCGCGCCCGCGGCGGCATCACCGGCCTGAAAGCCGACAACCTCGACCAGGAAGCCGGCATCAAGATCGTGCTGCGCGCCCTGGAGCAACCGATGCGCGAAATCGCCGCCAACGCCGGCGACGAGCCCTCGGTCGTGGTCAACAAGGTCGTCGAAGGCACGGGCAACTTCGGCTACAACGCGCAGACCGGCGAGTACGGCGATCTGGTGGCGATGGGCGTGCTGGATCCCACCAAAGTCACCCGCACCGCGCTGCAAAACGCGGCATCCGTAGCCGGCCTGATGCTGACCACCGACTGCATGGTGGCCGAGTTGGTGGAAGACAAGCCAGCCGGCGGCATGGGCGCCGGGATGGGTGGTATGGGCGGCATGGGTGGCATGGGCGGCATGGACATGTAATGTCCGCCTGAGCTTCCCCGCTCAACCCAAACGCCCCGCGCCGGGACACCGGTGTGGGGCGTTTTGTTTTTAGCGGCCGATTCTGTCCCACGTCCGGGGCGAGCTGCAAAAGATACGCCCGCGCCAGATGGGGATGCGCTTGCCGCGGCGGGCGTCGACCGCCCAGCGCGGACATTTCGCCAACGCGCCAGCGCGACCGGCATCCATGATGGCCTAAACTCAGCCTACGAAAACGAGGAGCCCCCATGCCCGTATCCCTTGAAGGCAAGTTCGTCGTCGCGTTGTCCTCCCGTGCCCTGTTCGACTTCGAGGAGGAGAACCGGGTTTTCGAGGAGCAGGACGACTCCGCCTACATGTCCATGCAGTTGGGCCGCATCGCCGAGCCGGCCAAGCAGGGCGTGGCGTTTCCGCTGGTGAAGAAGCTGCTGACGTTCAACGATGACAAGGTTCACCGCGTCGAAGTGGTGATCCTGTCGCGCAACGACCCCGTTTCCGGTCTGCGGGCTTTCCATTCCGCCCAGGCGGCCCAGTTGCACCTGGAGCGGGGCGTGTTCACCCGCGGCCGGCCGCCGTACCGCTACCTCAAGCCCTTGGGCGCCCATCTGTTCCTCTCGGCCAATGGCGACGACGTGAAAGCGGCGCTGGCGGACGGATTTCCCGCCGCGCGGGTCTATTCCGAATCCCTCATCGACGCGGAACGCCACCCGCGCGAACTGCGCATCGCCTTCGACGGCGACGCCGTGCTGTTCTCCGACGAAGCGGAACAGGTGTTCCAGGCCAAGGGCCTGGAAGAGTTCCACGCCCACGAAAAGTCCAACGCCTTCCGCCCGCTGCCCCCCGGCCCGTTCAAGCCCCTGCTGACGGCGCTCCACACCCTGCGCCAGGCCGCCGGGTCGGCGGTGGACATGAAGATCCGCACCGCCCTCGTCACCGCCCGCAGCGCTCCCGCCCACGAACGCGCCATCCGCACCCTGATGGCCTGGCACATCGAAGTGGATGAAGCGATGTTCCTCGGCGGCTGCGAAAAAGGGCCGTTCCTGCGCGAATTCGAGCCGGATTTCTTCTTCGACGACCAGACCACCCACTGCAATTCCGGCGCAACTGCCGGGCCGACGGGACATGTGCTTAGTGGGGTGGCGAATGCGGAGGCACGGCGGGACGACGAGAAGCTGGATGAGACGCCAAGCTACTAACAAGGTCTAAGCCGCGCTTCGCTGAGCGGAGCAGCGCACGAAACGTTGTGCCCGCAACAGAAAGCGCGAAGAAGTTTGCCCTAGGAAATCATTGGACCGTCGCCCCTTGCGCACCAATTCAAGTGCTCGGGTCGCCAACGGGAACCG
>JBAWHH010000301.1:0-1505 GCA_049593715.1 Rhodocyclaceae bacterium | reverse complement strand
GCAGCCGCGACACCACCTGCCCGGTAGACACCTTCTCCCGGCGCGCGAGTTCTTTGGCGACCCGTATCAGGTCATCGTCGATATCAAGGGTGGTTCGCATACTGATCCTTTGTGATGCGATGATGATGTTGCATCAATGTACACGCTCAGGACTGTTCGTGCCAAATGGTGCTGAGCGCGGACGTCAGACGGCGACAGCCCAACCCGCGAAGCGGGCTTTCCCACTGCATCGCACCACTTCAGCCCACCCGCCCCTAAACTGTCGCGTCTCGGACTGGGAGCAGCCCCCTTTCCCCAGGCAATGCCACGCAACCAAGCCGACCATCCTCACTCTCAGGAACCCCATGACCCGCCCCATTCTCGACGAAGCCCACATCCATCCCGCCATCCGCGCCACCATCGCCAGCAACCACGCCGACATCGTGGCGGAAGTGCAGACCACCATCGCTGCCAACGACGTGGTGGTGGTCGGCATGGCGCAGAACCCGTTTCCGAAGAAAGCCTGTCAGGCACTGGCTGCCGCCGGCATCGCCTTCAAGTATCTGGAGTACGGCAGCTACCTCAGCCAGTGGCGGCGGCGCAATGCGCTGAAAATGTGGACCGGCTGGCCGACTTTTCCCATGGTGTTCGTCAAAGGCGTGCTGGTGGGCGGAGCGGGCGATCTGGAGCGGCTGATGGCCAGCGGTGAACTGGCCCGAATACTGGCGGAACCGTCTGGGCAGTGAGGGATCAAGGATTTTCCTCAGCGCGGGCGTGGTCGAGCACGCGGGGCCATACCTTTAAGATCTCGTTCCTGGCCAAGCCCAAGCGCCCTTTCGGTTGCCGATGATCTACATCGTTTTCGCCCACCCCTACCCTTCCCACTCCCTGGTCAATCGCGTTCTGCTGGAGGCCGCGCGGCAGCGGCCCGGCGTGGAGGTCTGTTCGCTTTATGACCGTTATCCGGACTTCGACATCGATGTCGAGGCGGAGCAGGCGGCGCTGGAGCGGGCGCGGCTGGTAGTGTGGATGCACCCGGTGTTCTGGTACAGCGTGCCGGGGCTGCTGAAGCATTGGTTCGACACCGTGCTGACCCCGGGCCGGGCATTCGGCGCGGCCAGCACGGCGCTGCGGGGTAAGGATTGCCTGTGGGTCGCCAGCACGGGGGCCGGTGAGGCGGCCTACACCGCGGGCGGCGGACATGGGCGCCCGTTCAGCGATTTTGCTGCGCCCATCGAGCAGACGGCGCGCTTCTGCGGCATGAACTGGCTGGCGCCCTTCGTCGTCCATGGCGCCTCGGGGATCAACGAGGCGCGGCTGGCACGCTACGCTGAGCGGTTCGGCGAGCGGCTGGATGCCTGGATCGCCCGCCGGCCGGCCAACGCGGGGGCAGCGCCATGATGCGCGACGCGCTGATTTTCCTGGCAGCGGCGGTGCTGACCGTGCCGCTCGCCCGGCGGCTCGGGCTCGGCTCCGTCCTGGGATATCTCATCGCCGGCGCGATCATCGGCCCGTGGGGGCTGGAG
>JBAWHH010000300.1:0-1727 GCA_049593715.1 Rhodocyclaceae bacterium | reverse complement strand
GTCGAGGCCGACGTGTAGTACCGATTATTGGAGCTGATCGAATTGGCGGATCTTTTTTCTCTAGCCGGCAAGACCGGCCCACTGTCCACCGCTGCCGATTCCGTCGCCCGGGCGATGGCCCTGCTGTGGACGTTCCGGCCGCGTACGACGATATTGAATCTGTTGAAAGGGATGGGCGCGCGGCGGGGCGATGGGCGTGCTTTCACCCAGGAGGACGTGCGGGTCGCGCTCGAGGAACTGCGGGAGCGCGATCTGCTGGTCCAATTGCCCCAGCGCGACAACCATGTCCGCCTGAGGGATGACCTGCGCGCCCGCCTGTACCGGGAACTGTTGCAGGATCCCGGTCCGGAGGCGCTGAAGACCGCCCTCTATCAACTGGAGTCGTTCCGGCCCGAACGCGGCTACATCTTCTACTGGCCGATCTACGATGCGGCGGCGACCACCGGACTGGTGCGGCTGGCTTTGCTCTCCGGAACGCCGGCCCATGACATGAAGCAGATAGCGGATGCCATCGGCCGCTCCATGGACTGGGGCGAGATCATCATCGAAGCGGCGCTGATGGCCTTCGACGGCCCGACTTTCGAGCTGACCCGCCCCGCCTGGCTGTGGGATCTGCTATTCCACGCCGCCACCGAATTGTCCGACTCATGGCGCGCCGACCTCGTTCCCGCCTGCGATTGGGCTCTCGCCCAAGCGGAATCCCGCCGCGACTCGGTCCCGGAATATTTGCGGCTGGCGTTGGCCGAATTGCGGCTCCACCGTGGCGAGCCGGAGCAGGCCCGGTATCTGATCGACGGCCTCGATAGCGGCGCCGCCGATGCAATGCGCGCCGCCCTGCTGGTCCAGGCGGGCCGCTGGCCGGAGGGCCAGGTTGCGTTCGAGGCTGCGCTCAAGCGGCGCGGCGAAGAGGTCGGGGCGCGCAAGCGTGTGCTGCCCACCAGCCTGGCCTGGCTGTATCCGCTTGCCCTTCTGGCTCAGGGCTCCCCCAAACATCTGGAAACCGCACGCAAGTTCTGCACTGGGGAAGCCGGCAAACGCAACCCCTCGCAGTACGAGCTGTGGGGCCTGTGGGTCCACGCCATCAGCGTTCGCCTGGGCGACATCGGGCTGGCGGAAGGGGCGGTTCTGCATGTCCCTCCGCTGGCCTATGCGCAATTGGACCATCTCTGGTCCTTGCTGCTGGCGGCCTGGCTGGGGCGGGACAAGGTGGCACCCGTGGCCGGGAAGGCGAAGTTCGATGCGCGGCTTTCCGCTTACGTCGGCGCCCTGAAGCCCCACCTGGAAGGCTGCGGTTTGCACTTTCTGGTCTCCCAGGCGGAGGCGGCGCATTGCGTGCTTCTGGGGCAGGAACCGGCGCAGCCGTTTTTTGCCTCCGCAAGCGCTGAACCCTGGCGGGATGTCCTGGCGGCACTGCAGAGCCTGGGCACCGAGAAGGCGGAGGCGGGAAAAGGAACGGCGGCGACGCGCATCGTCTGGGTGATCCAACTGGGCAAGAAAGGCGTCCTGGAAGGCATCGAGGCGCACGAGCAAAAGCGTGGCCCGCGCGGCTGGAGCAAGCCGAAACCGCTGTCCCTGAGCAAGGTGGCCGGCAACGAAAAGCTCGCGCCCTGGGACGCCAAAGTGGCCCGCACCCTGCGCCAGGACCGGGCCTACGCGCGGCGGTACCTGGTTGACCTTCCGGCCGCCATCGTGGCGCTGGTGGGACATCCGGCGGTGGCGCTGGCCAA
>JBAWHH010000299.1:0-1740 GCA_049593715.1 Rhodocyclaceae bacterium | reverse complement strand
TTGCTGGCCAGGCCCAGGACCAAGGCGGCCAGTGGTAGGGCAAAGGCGACCCAGGCCCGGCCGTGCCCGGCGCGCAGCAGCCCGCTCAGGGTGGGGTGGCGTTTGGCCAGTCCGTCTCTGAGCCGCTCGGCTCGCAGGGCAACGAATTGTTCCGTCGCGTCGGACCAGTGGGCCGGCGGTGGCGTAGTGACGCCTTCGGGCACCTGCTGCAGCGCCTCGGCGGTGGCGGCATCGCGCTGGGCGGCGGGGAGGGCGGCGAAATCGGGATCGCTGGCCTCGATGGCGCGGACCAGCAGCACGTCGTGGGCGCGCGCTTCGTTCATGCTGGCGAGACTTTCAGCTTGGGCGCCGCGCTGGCGCCGGGGCGCCGGGAGCCAGCGGCAGCATCCGGGCGGGGCGGCCGGGCGCGTGGTTCTTCGGTTGGATGGTCGGCAGTCATCGTGACTATTGTTCCGGACTTGACCCGAAAGGCATGGTTCCGCGTCGGGCGGCGCAGCGGGCCGCTGGCGCAGGCCCGTATGTTACCGCCGCTTGCCGCCGCACTCCCGCCCATGCCGGGCGATGCCCGGCGCGGCTATAGTGATGCCCGATGAACAACGACCACGCTTTGTCCGATTGTTTTGCCGGCCACTGGGCGACGGCTTTCCTCGTTTCTGTCCTGGCTCTTTTGGGCGGCCAGACTGCCGCTGCCGGGCGCCAGGATGAACTTCCCCCCGCGGTTACCCGCGCCTTGGCTGAAGCGCAGATTCCCGCGTCCGCTGTAGCCGTCGTGGTGCAGGAAGCGGGGGCGAAGAAGCCAAGATTGGCCGTCAATGCCGATGTGCCGATGAATCCGGCTTCGGTGATGAAGCTGGTGACGACCTACGTCGCGCTGGAGTCGTTGGGATCCGCTCATACCTGGCAAACCGGCGCCTACGCCGCCGGCAAGCTGGAGAGCGGTGTCCTGGCGGGCGATCTTCACATCCGGGGCAGCGGTGATCCCAAGCTGACGCTGGAACAGTTCTGGCTGTTGCTGCGGGATCTGCGGGCGCGGGGTCTGCGCCACATCCGCGGCGATCTCGTGCTGGATCGTTCCCTTTTTGCTTCCACCTTCCGCGATCCCGGCGCGTTCGATGGCGAGCCCTACGCCGCCTACAACGTCGGACCGGACGCGCTGCTGCTCAATTTCAAGGCCATCCGCTTCCGATTCGTCCCCGATCCCCGGGTTGGCGGCCGGCCATCGGTGTTGCCGGAGCCATTGCCGGCGGGCCTGGAGGTGGTCAATGCGGTCGTCGCTTCTGATGGCGCCTGCGGCGACTGGAAAGACGAAATCCGGGCCGATCTGACGCGGCAGGGTTCGGCGTCCCGACTCGTTTTGAGCGGAAGCTACGCCACGGCCTGCGGCGAGCAGGTTGTCAGCTTAGGCGTGCTGGACCACCCGGAATACGTGCTCGGGGTGTTCCGCCAACTGTGGGCGGAACTGGGCGGCACATTGAGCGGGGGCGTGCGGGATGGTCCGGTTCCCCCCGGCGCGTCGTTGCTGGCGACGGTCGAGTCGCCGCCGCTGGCGGATCTGGTGCGGGACATCAACAAGTTCAGCAACAACGTCATGGCGCGGCAGCTTTTCCTCACCCTGGGCGCGGCGGCGGGCCGGGTGCCGGCGCGGGAGGCGGACGGGGCAGCGGCGATCCGTTCCTGGCTCAACACCAACAGCCTGGGCATGCCCGAACTGGTGATGGAGAACGGCGCGGGACTGTCGCG
>JBAWHH010000298.1:0-2479 GCA_049593715.1 Rhodocyclaceae bacterium | reverse complement strand
GGACGGCGGTGATCGTCTGCCCCACGCCGCTGCCTTTCACGTCGTACTGGGAAAGGAAATACAGGGCCAGGCCGGCCGCCGGCAGACTGCCCGCCGCCAACCAGCCGGTGATGCGCCAGTCCACGGTACGGTTGCGCTGATGGACGCCGACGCCGACCGTCTTGGTCAGCGCCGCGTAAAGCAGATCGGTTCCCACCGCGGTGGTCGGATTAATGCCGAACAGCAGCACCAGCAGCGGCGTCATCAGCGCGCCGCCGCCGACGCCGGTGAGCCCGACGATGGCACCGACCACGAATCCGGCGAGGGTGTAAGAACCGTCCATGGCAACTCCAAAGTAAGATGCCGCGCAGGTTACCAACCTGCGTTAGACTCAAGAAATACTTTCTGGTTTGATGTATAGGCCTGTTGGTTATAAAGCGCCATGAACCTGCAACAGATCCGCTACGCCCGCGAAGTGGCGCGCAGTGGGCTCAACGTCTCGGAAGCCGCGCTCGCCCTGCACACTTCCCAGCCCGGCGTGTCGAAACAGATCCGCCTGCTGGAAGAAGAATTGGGGGTGCAGATTTTCGTGCGCCACGGCAAACGCATCGTCGGGGTGACAGAACCCGGTCGCCAAGTCCTGGCCATTGCCGAGCGGCTGATGCGGGAAGTGGATAACCTGCGCCAGGTAGGCGACGAGTTCGCGCGGGAGGCCAGCGGCCGGCTGACCATCGCCACCACCCACACCCAGGCGCGCTACGCGTTGCCCCCGGTGATCCGCGAATTCGCCCTGCGCTACCCCAAGGTACTGCTGAGCCTGCACCAGGGCAGCCCGACCCAGATCTGCGACTGGGTGGTGTCAGGGGAGGCGGACATCGCCATCGCCACCGAAGCCATCGAACTTTACGAACAACTGGTAATGCTGCCCTGCCACCAGTGGAACCGCTGCGTCATCGCACCGCCCGACCATCCGATCCTGCAGGCCCACCCCCTGACGCTGGAGGCGATCGCCCGCTACCCGGTGGTCACCTACGATTTCGCCTTCACCGGCCGCAGCCAGGTCAACAAGGCTTTTACCGCGCGGGGGCTGACGCCGGAAGTGGTGCTCACCGCCCTCGACGCCGACATCATCAAGACCTATGTCGCCCTCGGGTTGGGCGTGGGCATCGTCGCCTCGATGGCGTTCGACGCCGAGACGGACAAAGGTCTGCGGGCGATGGATGCCTCGCATTTGTTCGAATCGGCTACTACCCGCATCGGCCTGCGCCGCAACGACTACCTGCGCGGTTACACCTACGCCTTCATCGAGCTTTTCGCGCCGCAGCTCGGACGCAAGGTGGTGGAAGCGGCTCTCAGGGGTGGGGGGACGGATCCGGGCTTGTGAAGACCAGCGGCAGGCGCCATGAGCGACGGTCGGCAAGGGCCTCCTATTCTGTGCCTTTGCGCCGTTGGGTTGCGCCGCGCGGCAGTGGGACGGGTTTCTTGCAGTTCAGACAAATGCCGGCACATTCCCGATCTTTGTCGGAGATAACCTTGGGGCTTGTGCGCGTACCGTTCCGTTCGGATGATTCCGCTAATCTGACGGCCTTCGTTAGTCAATGAGGAATGAATGAGTTTTCAAGACCAAGTTAGTGAGTGTGCCATCGGCCATGGTTTGCGCCTCCGGGTGCTGCCGGGCTGGCAGGTGCGTACCGATGCCACCGGTACGTCGGTGCGGGATCCTGAAACCGGCTTGACTGTCGTGGTGTTCTGCAAGCCCTGTCCCGCGGGTGCCGTGGCGCTGCGCCGTTTTGCCGAACTGGGCCGCGATCACCTGATGAAGAAGTTGTCCGGCTGCGACCTGATGGGCGACTGGCAACCGGCGGAAGGGCAGGGCTGGATGGGGCGCGTACACATGATCAGCCGCGACGTTGGGGCCAAGGAACGCCTGCGCGGGCTTTACACGGCGTTCATCCTGGCGGATGAAAACGACCCCGGCGTGCAGAACAACTTCAGCGTCCTGCTGGAAGTCCCCGAAACCGTGTTCGAAAAACGGGCCGACTACTTCGGTGCCTTCGTCCCCGACAACCTCATCGCCCCGGGGGATGCCACGCCGGTCCCGGTTGCCTTCGCGGCCAAGGCTGCGACGCGCAAGCTCGAACTGCATCCCCTGGAGCCCAAGCCGGCCCGCGCCGTGGTAGCGGAGGCCGACGACGCGCCGGCCTCCGCCGGGCCCGACACGAAGGCGCCGCTGCTGCGGGTGGAGGCACCCGAACCGGCCTGGCAGCCGCCGCAATCCGTTGAGCCGGCGAAGGTGGCGGTTGAGGAGCACGACCTGCTGCTCGCCGCCCGCGGGCAGAAGCTGGTGATCTATTCGATTGCCCTCAACTTCGTCTTCCAGGCAGCAGCGCGCAGCCTGACGATGCCCGATTTGCTGCTGTTGATCCTTGGCATCGTGGTGACGGCCTTTACCGTGAACGGGGTACTGAAGATCTGCTCAGGCCTCGGCAGAAGCCAGGGC
>JBAWHH010000297.1:0-1956 GCA_049593715.1 Rhodocyclaceae bacterium | reverse complement strand
TTGGACGAGTGCAGGATCAGGTTCACGCCATAGGGCGCACAAGGCGAGGCCGGATTCGCCGCCATGAAAGCGCCGAGGTCGGCGTCGATCTGCGTCAGCCATTCGTCCAGCACGTCCAGGGGCCGGGCATTGAGGGAGGGGAACGACGCCGCGATTCCCGAACGGCACGCGGCCGTGACCAGTTGTGGTCCGGAGACCAGGAACATCGGCGCAGCAATCACGGGCAGCCGCAGGCGGCCGCGGAATGACTGTGGAACGGGCATGTTTCCTCCAGGACAGGCGTTGTAGCGGCAATTTAGCACGGCCCGCAGAACAGACTCGCCGCGGCCGAAACGGGTTGTTTCGCGCCAGTCCAGCGGTCGAGTTCCATCAAATGTGAGTGCCATGGCCGCTGGCCGACCACGCCCGAATCGCCGCGATCTCCTCCGGCCCGATGCCCAGCAAAGCCAGGAATTCCTGGTGTCCGTCGGGCGCGACCCGCTCGAATTCGCAATGCCACCGGTGCATTCCCGCTTCGTCCAGGCCGGCAGTTCGCAACATATCGACCCACATCGCTTTGCTGACCACAGCCGCGGCGAGCGCCGGAGCTTTAGAATCCAGAAGCCGCAGAATGAAGCTTTGCTGGTCCTTAAGTCGCTGGATTTCTTGGTTGATGGCGAATAGCCGCTGCTCGAGGGCGCAAGCCAAGCCACCCCCATCGTTGGCAAGAACCTGGGCAATCGACTCCAAGGACAAACCCGCCGCCCGGTACTGGCGGATCTTTTCCAGTCGGGCCAGATCGGCTTCGCTGTAGAGGCGATAGTTGCTACCCGTTCTGCCGCGGGGAGAAAGCAGGCCGAGCGCGTCGTAGTGAAGCAGCGTGCTCCGCGCGAGGGCGAAGCGGCGCGCGACTTGACCGATGGTCCAGGTTCGTCGGTTCATGGCTTGAAAGCCGGCGGATTCGCTTTGCCCACCGGCATCCGCGTGCAGGCCGGCCGGCAGGCTGGTCAGGTTAAGTTACAGGGCCCGGATCCGCTGAATCTCGTCCGGTGCCATCCCCAGCCACTTCAGAAACGATTGGTGTTCGCTGGGGTGTCGTGCCTCGAACAACTGATGCCAGCGCGTCATGCGTTCCTCGTCCAGGCCAATTTCCCGGAACAGGGCCACCCACTGGTCTTTGTCGATGCTGCGATTCATCTCGTTCATTTCCGCGCGTCCTCCATCATGCGGCCGACGAAGGTCGGCCGTCGATTCGGATCATCAAGTGTCAAGCCATCGTCGGGTCAAGCCCTTGCCGTTGGATGTGCGACGACGTCGGCGCTTGATGCGTGTGTTGCCGGTCGGGACGGGTCACGATTCTGACGCAGCACGGTCGGCGACGGGCCCGCGGGCTCGCAACCACTTTCCTCATAGGGTCTTGTTTTGGAAGAGGTTGCCGTATGACTCAAAAAACGTCGGCGTGCGCGTCCAATGATTTAGGCTGTGCCATAATCCGCAGCAGATAACAAACCTCCTGATGGATTATCCCGACCGCGTGATGACGCGTTTGGAATTTCACTGCCGCCCTTGCCGGGTGGCAATGCCGGATTCGCAGACCTTCTACTGGTCTCACCTTTCTCGTCTTCAGCGCGACACCCGTTACGCCGACGCTCGGCCACGACGGCCTATTGGTAGAAGCTTTCAGCGTTCATAGCGCGGATCGGCTCGCATGGCCACAATTGATTCATCTACTCCAGGCAGCATCGCAGTGGCTGAGGCTGATTTCCCGCGCGCAAAAGAAGACTCTCGGTCAGCCTCGCCCGGAGAGCGACGCGGGCCTACAAGAAGTGACCGGATCCGTTCAATCCGCTCTATCCGAGCGCGCGGGCCAGGTCACATCCGCCGGTCGGGACCCCCGTCCCGACGCTTTTCATGCTGTTCCACAACGAGAAGGAGATCCGCCTCATGGATGCCCCACAGAGCCCCCGCAAGACCAAG
>JBAWHH010000296.1:0-2768 GCA_049593715.1 Rhodocyclaceae bacterium | reverse complement strand
GGCGACCAATTCTGATGTCCGGTGGGCGGTTGTGAGTGGCAAGCGACGAGGTTGCCGGTAGAGCGCGAATGCTGATGAACACAGCCACTGTGGGAGGCGAGACGGAGCAGGCTTGGGCTATGCTCTGACCGTAGGCTGGCCACAAAAGACGAAGGCCCGGGCAGATTCTTAGCCAGAACCCCGGGCCTTCAATGCGAGGGCTTGGCTTACGCGAAGAGCGCCTGCGCATTGCCTTTATGCCTGTGATGCGCGGCGTTGTCCAGTCCCCTTCAAACGTGCATCCGGGTGCCCGAGGACTCTTATCGGCTGTACAACTGCGCGTGCTGCGGTGTGCAGGTGAAGATCTGCCGGCACTGTGACCGTGGCAATCGCTACTGTGCCGGCAAATGTGCGGCGCATCGCCGACGTGAATCGCGGTGCCGCGCCGCACGGCGCTATCAGCGCAGCTATCGGGGGGCCTGTCGGCATGCCGCACGTCAGCGGGCCTGGCGGGATCGGCAAATTCACAAAGTGACGCATCACGGTTCCCCCGAGCAGGGCATGCCTGCCACATTGAGCGCTCCTCAGATCGCATCACGGAGCCTGCGCAGCCATGACCAGAGTCCTGAACCGGCGATTTCCCCGTTTCCTTTCGCTGAAAGGGTTCCCCGCTGCAACTTCTGCCACCGGGTGCTGCCGGCGTGGTGCCGGCTGGGCTTTGTGCGAGGCCGAAGATGACGCGCGGACCCGCCGATGATCTCCCCCGAACTGCAAGCGCAGATCCTGCGCCTGCACCACAGCGAAGGCTGGCCCGTGGGCACCATTGCCCGCCAACTGCGCGTGCATCACGAAACGGTGGAGCGCGTCCTGGCCCAGGAGGGGGTGCCGGTCGCCAAGCCGGTACGAGCTTCCATGGTCGAGCCGTATCGCGCTTTCATCGTCGAGACGCTGACCCGTTACCCGACGCTGCGTGCCTCGCGCCTGTACGAGATGGTACGCAGTCGCGGTTATCCGGGCGGTCCCGACCACTTTCGCGCCCTCGTCGCGCCACTGCGCCCGCGCCCGCCCGCCGAAGCCTATCTGCGGCTGCGCGCGCTGCCCGGAGAGCAGGCGCAGACCGACTGGGCCCATTTCGGACGGCTCACCATTGGCCGGGCGCTGCGTCCGTTGATGGCCTTTGTGATGGTGCTCTCCTACTCGCGCCATCTGTTTCTGCGCTTCTACCTGGGCGCGAGCATGGGCTATTTTCTGCGCGGCCATGTGGAGGCCTTCGCCTACTTTGGCGCCATTCCGCGGGTCATCCTGTATGACAATCTGAAGAGTGCCGTGCTCGAGCGGGTGGCCGAGGCGATCCGCTTCAACCCGCGCTTGCTCGAACTGGCGGGCCATTATCGTTACGAACCTCGTCCGGTGGCCCCCGCGCGCGGAAACGAAAAGGGCCGGGTCGAGCGGGCGATTCGGTTCAGTCGCGACGCCTTCTTCGCCGGACGGCCCTTTCGCGATCTGGACGATCTGAACGCCCAGGCGCTGGCCTGGTGCCAGGGCCCGGCCGCCGATCGCCCCTGTCCCGAGGATCGCCAGCGCAGCGTACGCGCCGTGTTCGAGCAGGAGCGTGCTTATCTGCGCGGCTTGCCCGATCAGCCCTTCGCCTGCGACGAACGACTCGAGGTGAGTGTGCGCAAGAGCCCCTACGTGCGCTTCGACTGGAACGACTATTCCGTTCCGTACCAGCATGTCCGCCGCACGCTGGTGGTGTTCGCCACACTCGATACCGTGCGCATCTTCGACGGCACCCAACTCATCGCCACCCACCCGCGCAGCTTTGATCGGGGCGCCCAGATCGAGTCGGCCACCCATGTCGAGGAGTTGGTCGCCCACAAGCGCGCCGCCCGCATCCACCGTACCCAGGACCGCCTGCATCATGCCTGCCCGAGCGCCCAACCGCTGTTTCTTCGCGCCGCCGAGCGCGGCAGTCATATGGGCGTACTCACCCGGGGGCTGGTTGCGCTGCTCGATAGCCACGGCGCGCAGGCGCTGGAGGCGGCCATCGCCGCCGCCCTGGCCAATGACGCGGCCCATCTGGCCGGGGTGCGCCACTTCATCGATCTGCACGCCCACGCCGCCGGCTTGCCTCCCCCTCTGGCGGTGTGTTTGCCCAACGATGCCCGGCTGCAGGGCTTGAGCGTTGCCCAACCCTCGCTGAGCGATTACGACCGCCTCACCCAGCAGGAGCCCGACGACGATGGCTGATGGTGTCCCGAATCTCGACGGATTGCGTACCCAACTGCAGCAGCTCGGCTTCTACGGGCTGGCCGCCCAGCTCGACACCGTCTGGCAGGAGCCCTGGCTTGCCCGCGTCATCGAGATCGAGCAGGCCGAGCGCGCGCGCCGCTCCCTCAAGCGCCGCCTCGACGACAGCCGCCTGGGTAGCTTCAAACCCGTTGCCGATTTCGACTGGGCCTGGCCCGAGAAATGTGATCGGGCCGCCATCGAGGAAATGTTCTGCCTGGGCTTCATCGCCGAGGCCCTGAACGTGCTGTTCGTCGGCACCAAAGGGCTCGGCAAGACGATGCTGATCAAGAACCTCGCCCATCAGGCCATCGTGCAGGGCCACACCGCCCGCTTCACCCTCGCCTCGGACATGCTGCACGATCTGGCCGCCCAGGATTCTTCTGCCGCTTTGCGCCGCCGCCTGCGCCACTACATTCAGCCCACGCTGCTGGCCATCGACGAGCTCGGCTACCTTTCCTACGATGCCCGCTACGCCGATCTGCTCTTCGAGGTGGTCA
>JBAWHH010000295.1:0-2541 GCA_049593715.1 Rhodocyclaceae bacterium | reverse complement strand
GGATAGCGGCGGGATTGGGAAAACGCCACCTGCGTCGGCACGCCGCCCGGTGCGGCGCGGTAGAACTCAGCCACCTGGGGATCCTGGCTGGTCACCACGTCCCACTGGCCGATGGCTTCACCCAGGGAGCGGCTGTGCACCACCGGCAGGTCGGCGTTGAGCAGGCCCGCCCGGTTCAGTTCGGCGAGGATGCCCACGATGCCGCCGGCGCGATGCACGTCCTCCATATGCACGTCGGCCTTGGCCGGCGCCACCTTGCACAGGCAGGGCACGCGGCGCGAAATGCGGTCGATGTCCTTCATGGTGAAATCCACCTGCGCCTCCTGTGCCGCCGCCAGCAGGTGCAGCACAGTGTTGGTGGATCCGCCCATGGCCACGTCCAGGGTGATGGCGTTTTCAAATCCGGCGCGGCTGGCGATGGCGCGGGGCAGCACCGCCTCGTCGCCCTGCTCGTAATAGCGGCGAGCCAGCCCGACGATGAGGCGGCCGGCTTCGAGGAACAGCCGCTTGCGGTCGGCGTGGGTGGCGACGATGGAGCCGTTGCCCGGCAGCGCCAGCCCCAGCGCTTCCACCAGGCAGTTCATGGAGTTGGCGGTGAACATGCCGGAACAGGAACCGCAGGTGGGGCAGGCGGAGCGCTCGTATTGCTCCGCTTCCTCATCGGTCACCTTGTCGTCGGCGCCTTTCACCATGGCGTCGATCAGGTCCACGGCGATGATTTTGCCGCCCCAGTTCACCTTGCCGGCCTCCATCGGCCCGCCGGAAACGAACACGGTGGGGATGTTCAGCCGCAGCGAGGCCATCAACATCCCCGGGGTGATCTTGTCGCAGTTGGAAATGCACACCAGCGCGTCGGCGCAGTGGGCATTGGCCATGTACTCGACGGAATCAGCAATCAACTCGCGGGAGGGCAGGGAATAGAGCATGCCGCCATGACCCATGGCGATGCCGTCGTCGATGGCGATGGTGTTGAACTCCTTAGCCACGCCGCCCGCCGCCTCGATCTCCGCCGCCACCAGTTGGCCGAGATCCTTCAGATGCACGTGCCCCGGCACGAACTGGGTGAAGCTGTTGACCACGGCGATGATAGGCTTGCCGAAATCGCCGTCCTTCATGCCGGTGGCGCGCCAAAGGGCACGTGCGCCGGCCATGTTGCGGCCATGGGTGGAAGTACGGGAACGATATTCGGGCATGGGGGAAACTCCGGGAGGGATCGTTGCGGGGCCGCCGGGTTTCCGGCGGACGGTGACTGGGCGATTTTACCGAAGAGCAAAAGGTGCCGCCCATCAGGCGGCCACAGACGAGCATGTTAGCCCTTCCACGGGGCGTCAACCGCCGATCTCGACCGCTTCCTTTTTGGCTCTCCCTGATCTTGCTCGCGCCCGCGCCCGCCTCCGTTTCTTCAGACTCGGTCAATTTCCGGGGAGAATGCCGTCCTTGATCCACCGGAGCCTTAAATGACTGCATCACCCGATTCCGACGCCATCGTTGGCGCCCCCCACGCGCCGCTCACGGACTACTACCCCAACGAGACGGCGCGGGCGCCCTTCGTGCAGCGCATGTTCGATAACACTGCGGCCGACTACGACCGGATGGAGCGCATTCTCGGCCTGGGTACGGGCCGCTGGTACCGCGGCGAGGCGTTGCAGCGGGCGGGTCTGCGGCCGGGAATGCGCGTGGTGGATGTGGGCGTGGGTACGGGGATGGTGGCCAGCGAGGCGGCGCGGATCTGCGGCGACCCGCGCCTGGTCACCGGGGTGGACCCCAGTCCGGGCATGACCGCCCACGCCAAGGTGCCCGCCGGGGTGACCCTGGCGGAAGGCCGCGCCGAGGCGATCCCCTTTCCCGATGGCCACTTCGATTTCCTCAGCATGGGCTACGCGTTGCGCCACATCGGCGATTTGTCCCTGGCCTGCCGCGAGTTCTACCGCGTGCTCAAGCCCGGTGGCCGGCTGTGCCTGCTGGAGATCACTTGCCCGCAGAGTGGCTGGGGGCGCTCGCTGCTGAAACTTTACATCAAGGGCGTCGTGCCCACCCTCGCTGCCGTGGTGGGCAGGCAGTCCGAAACCCGCCTGCTTTGGCGCTACTACTGGGACACCATCGAAGCCTGCGCGCCACCGCAACGCATCCTCGCCACGCTGGCGGCGGCGGGGTTCGCGGACTGCCGGCGCCACATTGCTACCAAGGGTTTGAGCATCTTTTCCGAGTACCAGGCAGTCAAGGTGGCGTAGCGGCAGGAAATAGCCCAAGAAACTGGGGCCAAAGTGATGTTGTTGGCTATAGGGGGGCGGAGGAAAATGGCGAGCCAGCCAACAGTGCGAGTCTGACCCCGATTTCCCGACCCCGATTTCCCCAACTCCCCTCAGGCTGCAATACCCGGAGTGTCCATAGATCTACATTAGGCATCGCGCACATGCACCCAGACATCTCCGAGTTCAGCTATGGGTACGCACTGACAGAGTCGCTCGTGGCCGCCACTGGTCGTCGAGTTCGTGCGGCGCCAGTATTCCCTTCACTGATTGACGAGGTAAGAGCTGGTGG
>JBAWHH010000294.1:0-3432 GCA_049593715.1 Rhodocyclaceae bacterium | reverse complement strand
GAACCCCTGGAACTGCGCCTGCTGGCGCCGGCCCACGGTCCGATCCTGCGCGACGCGCCGCGGGACTACCTGCGCCGCTACCGCCAACTCGCCGCGCCGCTGCTGAGCAATGAAGTGGGGGTGGGCGAAAAGACGCTGCTCATCTTCTACATCTCCGCCTACGGCAACACGGAGCGCATGGCCCAGGCCGTGCGCGAAGGTGTCGAAGCCGTCAGCGGCGTGCGCGTGTCCCAGTTCGATCTGGGTGGCGGCGATGTGGCGCCTTTTGTCGACCTGATCGAGGAAGCCGATGCCATCGTGTTCGGTTCCCCCACCATCAACGGTGACGCCGTCAAGCCGGTGTGGGATCTGCTGTCCTCCCTCACCCTGGTCAACGTGCGCGGCAAGCTCGGCGCCGCGTTCGGCTCCTATGGCTGGAGCGGCGAGGCCGTCGGGCTGATCGAAGACCGCCTGCGCGGGCTCAAGCTGCGCGTCCCGGAACGCGGGCTGCGCGTCAAGCTCATCCCCACCGACGACGAACTCGGCGCCTGCCGCGAACTCGGCGCCAATCTCGCCCGCCATCTGACCGGGACGCGGGAACGCCGTGTCATCGACATGGCGGAACTCGCGTAACGGCCGTCCACTTACCGCAAGGAGCGTTCCCATGCCCAAGGCACAGGTCACTTTCGAGGACATCGGCGTCACCGTGTCCGTCCCCGCCGGCACCCGGCTGATCGAGGTGTCGGAGAAGATCGGCGCCGGCATCACCTACGGCTGCCGCGAAGGCGAATGCGGCACCTGCATGATGCGCATCGTCTCGGGCCAGGAGAACCTCGCCCAGCCCAGCGTGCTGGAAGACAAGGTGCTGAAGGAAAACATCGCGGGGCGCAACAACCGCCTCGCGTGCCAAGCCCAGGTGCTCGGCGGCGAAGTCGTCGTGCGTCCGGGCTGAAGATGTAGCGTCACTTTCCCGCGGTTCTTCCGCCCCGTTTTTTTACAGGAGCAGACAATGCCTTTGATTACCTTCAGCAGTCCCATCCACAAAGACAAGACCATCTACGCCCCGGCGGGCAGCCACAAGGACACCATCCTGAAGGTGGCCAAGGAGCACCACATTCCCATCGATTTCAGTTGTGGCGACGGGGAATGCGGCACCTGCCTGGTGAAGGTTTCCACCATCTCCAAAAAAGGCCGCATGGGCGGGCCACTCACCGACAAGGAACGCACGGTGCTCAAGGATCTGAAGAAGATCACACAGGAAGAGATCGACCGCATGGACGTGGATGACATCCCTACCTCCTGGCGTCTGTCCTGCCAGATGGTCATCCGCGACGAGGACATCCTGGTCCAGTACTGATGCTGGCTCCGCCCAGACACCGTCCTCCGCCCGCCCGCGAGGCGCTCCACGATCATTTGATGGGGTTTGCCCGCGGGCGCGGCAACGACGACCTCCTGGCGCGCATGCTGGCGAGCCACGCCCTGGGCGAAGGGGTGTTGCCGGCGGATTTCGGCCTCGGCGAAGCGCGTTTCCGCGCCCTGGTGGAGCGCCACTTTCCCGGACTGCTCTGGCAGACGGAAGCGCGCGAAATGCCGGAATTGCCGGAGCGCGAGGATCTCGTCCGCCTGCTCTGCGCCTATGGCGAAGGGGACGGCGACGAGCCTGCCGACATGGCGGGTATCGTCGCGGCGGCCTGTTGGGGCAGCGACCATCTGTGGCAGGATCTGGGCCTGTGGTCGCGCGCGGAGCTGAGCCGGCTGATGGTCTCCAACTTTCCGGCACTGGCGGCGAAGAACATCGGCGACATGAAATGGAAGAAGTTCCTCTACAAGCAGCTTTGTCTGGAGGAAGGAATCTACGTGTGCCGGGCACCTTCCTGCAGCGTATGCGTCGACTACCCGAAATGTTTCGGGCGGGAGGACTGAAACTCCTGCCCTCATAGAGCCTCGATCACCTTGAGTGAAACCTCGGGCGGCCCGCCGCCAGACCGCCGTTTCATCGAATCCCGCGCCGTCGCCGCCTACCTCGGGCTTGCCCTGGGCGATGCCCTGGGCGCGACGGTGGAGTTCATGACGCCGCGGGAGATCGCGGCCCAGTACGGCAGCCACGACCGCATCCGCGGTGGGGGCTGGCTGCGCCTCAAGCCCGGCCACGTCACCGACGACACCACCATGGCACTGGCCCTGGGGGAGAGCATCCTGCGCAAGCGTCGCGTGGACCCGTTCGCCGCCGCCCAGGCTTTCGACGCCTGGATGCGCGCCCGGCCGGTGGATATCGGCAACACCGTGCGCCGCGGCCTGATCGAATTCCGCCGCACCGGCGAACCGGTCGCCGCGCCGAGCGAATACAGCGCCGGCAACGGGGCCTGCATGCGGGTACTTCCCGTTGCCCTGGCCACCCTGGGCGCCCCCGAGGACGACGTGCGCGCCGCCTGCCGCTACCAGTCCCACGTCACCCACAACAACGCCTTGTCCGACGCGGCGACGGAATGTGTGGTCGACATGGTGCAGCGGGCGATGCTCGGCGCCGGCAAGGCGGAACTGGCGCAGGCGTGTATCGCACCGCTCGCCGCCGGCCACCGTGAGTTCGATCCGCAAGGGCGGCGCGAGGAGAACCCCAGCGGTTTCATCGTTCCAACGCTGCGCGCCGTGTTCCAGGCACTCCTGGCAACCGACAGTTTCGAGGCTTGCCTTGTGGATGCCGTCAATCGCGGCGGCGACGCCGACACCACCGGCGCGATTGCCGGCAAGATTGCCGGCGCTCTATACGGGTGCGAGGCTCTGCCCGTGCCGTGGCTGCAGGTTCTGGACCGGAATACCCGTTCGGCCTGCGAACGCCAGGCGCGGGCGCTGCTGGAGCTATCGCCCGCATGGCGCGGGATGTAACGGCGTGCCTTCGTCGGCGTGGTGAATGAGGTCTGTCTCAGCCGACCAACACGTGCCACCCGGATTGGCTAATTGCCTTCCTTCGCCGCAACGGCGGTTTTGCGCTTTGGAATCTTCTTCGGATCGACGGTGATCGGCTGGTAGATCTCGATCCGGTCTCCATCGGCCAACACGGGGACTTCATTTTGGCGAATGCCTGAACGATTGGCGTCGTTGACAACACTCTCATGTTCGCTTGAGTATCAGGCCATGAGTCGCGCCCTGAAGGATCTCCTCTACGAACAAGTCGCCCGCGTCGGCAAAGCGCTGGCGAGCCCGAAACGCCTGGAACTCATCGAACTGCTCGCCCAGGGCGAGAAGACGGTGGAGGTTCTGGCCAACGAAGCGTCCATCGACATGAAGCTGGCCAGCGCCCACCTGCGGGTGCTCAAGGAGTCGCGCCTGGTCGAAGCGCGCCGCGACGGGCGCTTCATTGCCTACCGCCTTTCAGGCGCGGACGTCGCTTCGCTGTGGGCCACCCTGCATACGGTTGCGACCGAACACCTAGTCGAACTCCAGCTGGCGCTGGAC
>JBAWHH010000293.1:0-11530 GCA_049593715.1 Rhodocyclaceae bacterium | reverse complement strand
CAGCGCAAGAAAGCGGACGAGTTGAAGGCCAAGCGCGGAACGCAGCCGCCCATTGAAGACCCTGACCGCCCCGGACCGCGCCGCTGAACGCCGCCGCCAAGACAGGTTCCGCGCCGATTCGCCATTGCAGGCACCGGACTGGCGGACCTGCCCGAACTGGGTCAGCAGGCCAATCCGGCAAAGTTTGCCGTCGTCCACCAGGGCGGCTGTCCGAAATCGCAGGCGGGCAGCCCCGCCCCGCTCCCCCAATCTCGCCGACACGCCCATACATTCAGTGGGTTAAGCGATCACGCCTGAAACGGCATGCCCTCGGCGTTGATTGCCGGGGAGCGGTCTGGTTTGCCGGCGGGAGAACACTCTTTGCCTTGCAGACGGTCGTGCGTACGCGCTCAACGACGTTATCCGCGCCATTCGGCGCGGGCTTCGCGAGACGCCCCCGCAGGCCTTAACGCCAATTTACCGTCTTTTACGCAAAACCCCGGAAATTGTTTTCTTTTCAGGCCGTTATCTTGCACATAACGCCGGTGCGGCACGGTGCGAAGCTGCCTCAAAGGATGGCCGATTCGCGCCACCGCGCCGACCGTATCGATGGGTTTCCTTCGACAGCCGATTGGCTGACGGCGGCTTTCCGTAACGCATTTCTAGGAGCGGATGATGGTAAATGGTATCGGCAGCAGCGCGATCTCGTCATGGGCCAGCAACCTCTTTTCCAAGCTGGACACGAAGAACCAAGGCTACATAGAACAGACCGACCTGCAGTCGGCGTTCAGTCAAATCTCAGGTGCGTCGACATCCTCGGATACTGCGAGCGTCGAGGAAGTGTTCTCCCAGCTTGACGGCAACAGCGACGGAAAGGTCACCAAGGACGAGCTGTCGACCAGTCTGCAGAAGATCGCGGACGAACTGGACAGCCAGTTCAACAGCATGCGCATGCAGGGGATGGGCGGCGCGGGCGGGCCTGGGGGCGTGGGCGGAATGCCGCCACCTCCACCGCCCGGCGACGCCGACGGCGATGATGGCTCCGGCTTCACCAAGGACCAATTGACCAGCCAGCTCGACGAAGTCGGCTCATCCGACAACAAGCGATCGAGCCTGATCAGCAACCTCGTCAACAACTTCGATGCGGCCGATACGGACGGCGACGGCAAAATCACCGCCCAGGAAGCGATGGCCTACGACGAGTCCGCGCAGTCGAGTTCTTCGGATTCCAGCGCCAGCACGTCTTCCTCCGCCACGAGCAGCAAGAACAGCGAAGAGATGTTGATGATGAAGATCATGCAATTGATGCAGGCGTACAGCGCTTTCGACCAGGATTCGAGCACTTCCAGTACATCGACGAAAATTTCGACCTCAGCCTGACCTGGGGGGAAACCGCCTCGCAAGAGGAACGTAGCGATTGCGTTCCCAATGCGGGGAGGCGGGACCTGCATACATCCTGTTACAAACGCTTACCCTGCCGTCACCACTTTTCCAGGGGCGATGGCTATCCTGCAAACACAGTCACTCGCAGGAGCACACCATGAACCGCAAGCTCGCCGTCGCCTCAACCCTCTTGGCGGGATCTATTGCCCTCGCCAACGCTGCAATCGCCTCGGACACGATCCTGGGTGCCATCGTTGGTGGTGGCGCCGGAGTTCTAGTCGGTCAAGCGGTAGGTGGCAGAGACGGCGCCATTGTCGGTGGCGCGCTGGGCGCCATTACCGGCGCCGCGATCGCCGACGACGATGACCACCGCGGACGCCGCATCGGCTACGTGGAGGAACGGCGTGCCTACGCGGTACCGCCGCGACGGGTTTATTACGACGCGCCCCCCGTAGTGGTTGCGCCTCGCCCGATGCGCTATGTCGGTCGGGATTGGGACGCCGGCGACCGATTCGAACACCGCCACCGTTACCATCGGGATGGTCGCTGGGATCGTGGCTACGACGATCGCCGGGACCGGCGGGACTGAACCTTCGGCTCACCCGGCCGCCCCGTGCGGCGGCCACCCGCCATCTTGGGCTGCGTGGATCCAGGCTAGTGAGGGGCCACAGTCGAAGCGAATGAAACCAGAGCCCCTTGTCGTCTGATCCCCCCGCTGCTGCGCCCCTGGGGGGCAATAAATGCGCCTTTTGAATGCCGGATCCGTCCCTCACGAAACCCGGCATTCGCTGGCAAGCGGGCGGCCGGTGCCCGAATCCAGCAGCATCCCTTTCCAAGGTAGGTCGATCCAGACAAGGCCGCTGGCGCGGTGCTCGTAGCGGGGTAGCCCCGAAGCGGAGTTGTTACGGTCCAGGGCGAAGCGCTGTCCTTTCCAGTCCAGCGCGATCTGCCGTGGGTTGCTCGGGCTGCGCTCGATGGCGATTTCTACGCCCTCGTCGCAGTGGTAGAGTCCGCTCGCCAACTTGAGTTGAAGTTGCCCGCTCGAGCGCGGTGCCGCAGTAGGTGCGGGCGACGAGCAGGCAACCAGAGCGAAAACACCAGATACGGCAACGAGCAGATTGCGCAGTTGAGAGGATGGGAATGGGATCATGGCGGGACGGCCCAGGCTCAGAAGAGAATAGTGACATTATAGCCCCGTCGGCCATGCAAAAAGGGTAACCTCGGCGGAAGCCAGTACCAGCCATGAAGCGGATTACTTCGCGCGAAAACGCGCATTTCAAGTGGTGGCGGCAGCTCGCGGATTCTGGGCGCGAGCGCCGCAGACAGGGAAAGACGGTGCTGGATGGCGCCCATCTCCTGGAAGCCTATCTTAGTCGTGTGGGCGTACCGTCAGCGCTGGCAATCAGCGACCAAGGATTTACCCGCCCCGAGATCTGCCGTCTCGTCGACCAGTGCGCGGGCTGCGAAATGAGCCAGTTTTCCGATGCACTGTTCGCAGACATATCGCCGGTCGACACCCCCACCGGGCTTCTCTCAGCCATCGATATCCCAGCCGCTCCGGTGAATCCTCGGATCGATGGATCCTGTGTCGTACTCGACGGCGTCCAGGATGCCGGCAACGTAGGATCGATCCTGCGCAGTACGGCAGCCGGGGGGGTCAAGTGGGCACTTTTTTCGCCGGGTTGTGCCCAGGCGTGGTCGCCCAAGGTGCTGAGGGCGGCCATGGGAGCCCATTTTTCGCTCAAATTAGTCGAGGCAGTGGATGTGGCGAGCGTTCTCGGGCGTTACACGGGCCGGATAATCGCCACCAAGCCGGACGCATCAGCCGACCTGTTCGGCTTGGACATCGCCGGCCCTGTGGCCTGGCTATTCGGCAGCGAGGGTGGTGGCCTGTCGCCAGAGTTGCTCGATCTGGCAACGGACCTAGTGCGAATTCCGATGGCGGGGGCCACAGAGTCGCTCAACGTGGCAGCTGCGGCGGCGATCTGCTTGTTTGAAGCGGTTAGGCAGGCCGATGCACGCACCCGGGCGGGAGGGCCGTAGCGGGTGAAATTTTTTATGAACAAGTCTACAAGGCAGAGAGCCGAATGATCCAGATCGAATGGTGGCACTGGGCAGTGGCGGGGCTTGCGCTGATCCTTTCGGAGTTGGCGGTGCCCGCGTTTGTGCTCGTATGGTTCGGGCTGGGCGCGTTGTTGGTCGCCCTTGTCGTTGCGCTATTTCCCGGCGCATCGCTCACCGTGCAGATCGCATCCTGGACCGTGGCCTCCATCGCGATGGTTTTCCTGTGGTTCAAGATCTTCAAACCCGGTTTCCACAAGACCCGCATCGGCATGGCCGACGCCAACGTGGTCGGGGAAGTGGGCGTTCTGATCCAGTCCGTGGGGCCGTATGTAAAAGGACGGGTACGGTTTCAGAAACCGATCGTCGGTGCCGAAGTCTGGGACTGTTTGGCCGACGAAGCGATCAAGGCGGGCGAGCGGGTCCAGGTGGTGAAGATCGAGGGCAGCTTGATCAAGGTCGGTCCGGCATGACAGACATTTTCGGAGGCACCATGAGCGCTGGTTTGATTGTTGTCGTCGCACTGTTCATCTTCGTCCTGGTGACGATAGGCAAGGGCATACGCATCATCCCGCAGGGGGAAGAATGGATCGTCGAACGCCTGGGGAAATACAACGGGACGCTATTCCCCGGCCTGCGCCTGATCATTCCCTACATCGACCGGATCGCCTACAAGGTGGTGACCAAGGACATCATCCTCGATGTCCAGGAGCAGGAGGTCATCACCAAGGACAACGCGGTGGTGATGACCAACGCCATCGCCTTCATCAAGGTTACCGACCCGATCAAGGCAGTCTATGGCGTGGTGGATTTCGCCGAGGCGATTCGCAACCTGATCATGACCACCCTTCGTTCCATCGTTGGGGAACTGGAACTCGATCAGGCCTTGTCCTCCCGCGACAAGATCAAGATCCGCTTGCGCGAAAGCATCGCCGACGAAGCCGTCGACTGGGGACTGACGGTGAAATCCGTGGAAATCCAGGACATCCGGCCGTCTCCCACCATGACGAAATCCATGGAGCAGCAAGCTGCGGCGGAGCGGGAGCGCAAAGCGATGGTGACGCGCGCCGAAGGTGAGAAGCAGTCGATGATCCTGCAGGCCGAAGCGCGACTGGAAAGCGCGAAACGGGATGCCACGGCCCAGGTGACGCTGGCGGAAGCGTCGGCAGAATCCATTCGGCGCGTCAGCACGGCCATCGGTGACCAGCAGACGCCCATGCTGTATCTGCTGGGCGAGAAGTACATCTCCTCAGTCGGCCGTTTGGCGGAATCCCCCAACGCAAAGATCGTTTTGTTGCCGGCCGATGTTCAGGAGTCGGTGCGCGGTGTGCTCGGAAAGTTCAAGTCCTCGTAGGGAGAGAACTTACAGCCGGCCGTCAGCGCTTGGCGACGGCCGAAGAGACGGGGGACGCAGGCTGATGTCGCGCATTGCCCCCGCCTGCTCCTGGGCCGCCGTCGCAACCTTCTTCCAGTCGATCGCGTCCTCGATCCCTTCCACGAGTGCCATATCCCGCGCCGTGCCCATGAGGTCGGCGCCGCGACGGTAGATATCGCGGTGTACTTCCAGGAACACTGATCCGTCGGCGAATCTTGCCAGCATTAGTGGCTGGTAGATGATCTCCACCGGCATTCCCTTGGTAGTTTTTGCGTAGAGCCGCTGCGCGTCATCCGCATTCATGCGGATGCAGCCATGGGAATGAAAACCGTATACGCTTCTCGGCGCCACCGTGGCGTGAATGCCGATGCCGGTTGCGCTCGTTCCGATCCAATATCTCCCTAGGGGATTGCCGGGTCCGGCCGGCACGCTGGTTTTCACGTCGAGCCCTTTTTGGCGCATCTCCGCCTGAATCGATTCCGGCACGAACCAGGTCTTGTTTTCCTGCAAACTCGTCACAGCGTAGCGGCCAGTCGGTGTCTGCCAGTCTTTCTTGCCTGGCCCCACCGGATAGGCAGCGATTAACTGATTGTTCTCGAAGAGAAATAACATGCGCTGGGGGATGTTGATGAGGATCCCCCTTTCCATCCATCTGGGCACGATATGGCGGGAATCCATGCGCAATCGGGTGCCCGGCTGCAGTGGCGCGCTCCCCGAAAGACCGTTGGCTCGAACAAGGTCTGTCGCAGCTTGTCCGACGCGCGAACTCAGGCTGGCAATGGAGTCCCTGGGCTGCGTCTGATAGACGAAAGCGATCCCCGAGTAAGCGTGGGAGACCGACGGCAGACCCGTCGGGGCAGCCGTTGCCGGAAAAGCCGTGGCGGAGAAGACGACGACGGCCACCACCCGCCGCAACCCGCGGCCAGGCAACAACAAAAAAGCCGACATCCCGGTTAGTCGAGCTTGGCTCTGACCAAGCGCTGCTTTTCCCGTTGCCAATCCTTCTGCTTCTCGGCTTCCCGCTTGTCGTATTGCTTCTTGCCTTTGGCGAGGCCTATTTCCAGCTTGATCCGGCCTTTGGCGTAATGAAGATTCAACGGAACAAGGGCATAGCCCGCTCGCTCTACCTTGCCGATGAGCTTGCGGATCTCCTCTGCATGCAGCAGCAGCTTGCGCGTTCTCAGAGGATCAGGATTGACGTGGGTCGACGCCGTCGGCAGCGCGCTGACGTGCATACCGATGACGAACACTTCGGCACCCTTGAGGACGACGTAAGCTTCCTTGATCTGGACGCGCCCGGCGCGGATTGCTTTCACTTCCCAGCCATCCAGCGCCATGCCGGCTTCGAACCGGTCCTCGACGAAGTAGTCGTGAAAGGCTTTCTTGTTATCGACAATGCTCATGTTTCGAAAGGCGCTCCGCGAGCGGCTTTCCGCTAAAATGCGCCGATTCTATCAATGTCGCTCCCATGCCCGAAGTAAAGAAGATGGTCCTGATCGAACATAGCGCTTCGCTAATGTTCGAACTCGTCGACCGCGTAGAAGATTACCCTCGTTTCCTGCCCTGGTGCGGTGGAACAGAAGTTCTCGACCGCAACGAACAGATTACCGCGGCTCGTATCCACATCAACTACCACGGAATCCGTACGCATTTCAGCACGCGCAACGAGAAGATCCCGCCGACGCACATGCTGATCAAGCTGGTGGATGGTCCGTTCCACCACCTCGAGGGCACCTGGGACTTCACGCCCCTGGGGGATACCGCCTGCAAGGTGCAGTTCAACCTGCATTACGAGTTCTCCAACAGGCTTCTGGAGAAGGCGCTGGGGCCTGTTTTCCATCACATCGCGAACACCTTCGTCGATTCTTTCGTCAAGCGCGCCGAGCGCATCGATATCCGTGACTGATTCGATCAACGTCGAAGTGGCGTACGCCCTGCCCCATGTCCAGGAATTGGTGCGCCTGAAGCTGCCCTATGGCAGCACCGTCCAGCAGGCGGTCGAGTCGTCCGGATTGCTTCAGAAGCATGCGGGCCTGGACCTGACCCAGGTGAAACTGGGGATCTACGGGAAACTGACCAAGGGGGATGCGGCTTTGCGCGACCGCGATCGGGTGGAGATCTATCGCCCGCTCATCGCCGATCCGAAAGAAATCCGGAAGAAACGTGCTGAGGAGGGAAAGGTGATGAAGAAAGGTGGAGCAGAGGAAGCGTAGCCTAGTTCAGAGACTCAGCTGCTCGTCCACCGGCGCCACCGTCTTTACTTCCCCCACCCCTGGCGCCGGACTCCAGTCACTTGCAAAGGGATTCCACAGCCTTTCGCGAATTGGCGATCTCTTCTGCCCGCTGAGAATCGTCCAGAATCTCGCGCTCGCCTTTGGCATTGGGCCGGGACACGCGCTGACCTGATTCGAGCGCAGCGAGTTGGCCGCGAGCCCGTTCGCAGTTTTTGCGTTTTTCTTCCGCTACGGCGGCGTCTTTCTCCGCCTTGGATTTCTGTTCCGCAGCCTCAGACTGGCGTTTGCGAAACTCCAGATCCTGTTCAGCCGCAGTCTTCGCCGCGCCCCTTTCGGGGGCCGCAACAGCAGCGGGCTGGGCGGCAGGCTCCACGTCCTTGCCGCTCAAAGTTCGGGCTTTGGCGCTGCCGCCGGGCAGATTGTCCGAGTAATTGACGCGGCCGTCCTTATCTTTCCACGTGTAAATCTCTGCCGCACCTGCCGCCGTCGCAGCCAGCACCAAAAGCCACAAGGCCACTCGAATCAAGGCCTTTCCCCGCATTGAACGCTCCCGTCGGTTTGCCCGTCCCCGGGCACCCGCGTATAATGTTAATTTGCCTCGAAGGATATCCGACATGCGAGTGCTCCACAAGGCGCTGACTTTCGACGACGTCTTGCTTGTTCCGCTCCACTCGTCAGTCCTGCCTCGCGAAGTCAATCTGGCAACCCGCATCACCCGCAAGATCTCCCTGAACATTCCTCTGGTCTCAGCCGCGATGGACACGGTGACCGAGGCCCGGCTCGCCATAGCATTGGCTCAGGAGGGCGGTATCGGCATCGTCCATAAGAACTTGACTGCGCCGCAGCAAGCGGCGGAAGTTGCCAAGGTAAAGCGCTTCGAGTCCGGCGTGCTGAAGGATCCCATCACCATTCCGCCGACCATGAGCGTACGCGACGTGGTGGCGTTGACTCGCAAGCACAGGTTTTCCGGCTTGCCGGTGGTTGAAGGCGATAGAGTGGTCGGCATCGTCACCAACCGCGATCTGCGTTTTGAGACCCAGTTGGATCAGCCAGTCTCCAACATCATGACCCCGAGGGAACGGCTGGTAACGGTGCGCGAAGGCACGTCGTCAGACGAGGCCAAGATGCTCATGCATCGCCACCGCCTGGAACGTGTTCTCGTGGTGAATGGGGATTTCGAATTACGCGGCCTGATGACGGTGAAGGACATTCTGAAATCCACCGAGTATCCCCTCGCCTGCAAAGATGGGCTTGGCCGATTACGGGTCGGGGCTGCCATCGGTGTCGGTTCCGGGACCGAAGAGCGGGTGGAAATGTTGGTGGAAGCCGGCGTTGACCTTATCGTCGTGGACACGGCCCATGGTCACGCCCAAGGCGTCTTAGACCGGGTCAAATGGGTGAAGAACCGCTATGGCCACGTCGAAGTTGTCGGCGGCAACATCGCCACTTCGGACGCAGCAAGAGCGCTCCTGGATCACGGCGCGGACGGCGTCAAAGTGGGCATTGGGCCAGGCTCGATCTGCACCACGCGCATCGTCGCCGGCGTCGGCGTACCGCAAATAACCGCCATCGACAACGTTGCCCGCGCCTTGGCCGCCAGCAACGTCCCGTTAATTGCAGACGGCGGCATCCGCTATTCGGGGGATATTTCCAAGGCCGTTGCCGCAGGCGCCCACACCGTCATGTTGGGCGGGCTCTTCGCCGGCACGGAAGAAGCGCCCGGCGAAACGGTGCTATATCAAGGACGATCCTACAAGGCCTACCGTGGCATGGGTTCGCTGGGCGCCATGCAGCAGGGCGCCGCGGACCGCTACTTCCAGGACGCCGAAGCAAACGTGGACAAACTGGTGCCGGAGGGTATCGAAGGCCGGGTGCCCTACAAGGGCCCGGTGTCCGCGGTCATCCATCAGTTGATGGGCGGACTACGGGCGAGCATGGGTTATTGCGGTTGCACCAACATCGACGAGATGCACGCCAAAGCACAGTTCGTCGAGATTACGTCGGCCGGCATCCGCGAATCCCACGTCCACGACGTCCAGATCACCAAAGAAGCACCGAACTACCATGTCGACTGAGCGGTCGAGCGGCCTTGGGGCCGCCCGGCATTCCTTCCCGCCCTGTTCTTCCCTGCTTGAGCCTTGCCCCCATGGCCCATAAGAAAATCCTCATTCTCGATTTTGGCTCGCAGTACACCCAGTTGATCGCACGACGGGTTCGCGAGCAGCAGGTTTATTGCGAGCTCCACCCCCACGACGTCGATGAGACGTTCCTGCGCTCGTTCGGCCCCACGGGAATAATCCTCTCCGGCGGCCCCAATTCAGTCTACGAGGAGGAGTCCTACGGCGTCGCCAGCGCGGTCTTCGAAATGGGGGTGCCCGTTCTCGGCATCTGTTACGGCATGCAGGTCATGGCGTCCGAGCTCGGTGGTGAGGTAGAGAACGCATCGAAGCGGGAATTCGGCTATGCGGAAATCCGCGCCCGGGGCCACTCCCGGCTCCTGCGCGGACTGGAAGATCGCACCAATGCGGAGGGCCATGGACTGCTCGACGTCTGGATGAGCCACGGCGACAAAGTGACCCGGATGCCGGCGGGGTTCAGCGTCATCGCTTGCAACGATTCGACACCCATCGCGGGAATGGCCGACGAATCCCGCCACTTTTACGCCTTGCAGTTTCACCCCGAGGTCACCCATACGCTCAAGGGCCGGCAGATCATCGAGCGCTTCGTCCACGACATCTGCCGTTGCGGCCGGGACTGGAACATGCCCGACTACATCGGTGAAGCCATCGACAAGATACGCGCCCAGGTAGGCAGCGACGAGGTCATCCTGGGTCTATCCGGCGGCGTCGATTCTTCGGTAGCAGCAGCACTGATCCACCGCGCCATCGGCGATCAACTCACCTGCGTATTCGTCGATAACGGGCTGCTGCGCCTTGGCGAGGCGGAACAGGTCATGGCAACCTTCGCGCGCAGCCTGGGCGTCAAAGTGCTTCACGTCGATGCCAGCGAACAGTTCCTCGACAAGCTTGCCGGTGTCGCCGATCCCGAGCAGAAGCGTCGCGTCATCGGCCGCGAGTTCGTCGAGGTCTTCCAACATGAGGCCGCAGCGATCCCCAACGCGAAATGGCTGGCCCAGGGCACCATCTACCCGGACGTGATCGAATCCGCCGGCGCCAAGACCAAGAAGGCCCACACCATCAAGTCGCATCACAATGTCGGCGGCCTGCCCGAAACGCTCCACCTCAGCCTCCTGGAGCCGCTGCGGGAATTGTTCAAGGACGAAGTCCGGGAACTCGGCATTGCCCTCGGCCTGCCTCATGAAATGGTGTATCGCCACCCCTTCCCCGGTCCCGGACTTGGGGTGCGCATTCTCGGCGAGGTGAAACGCGAATACGCCGATCTGCTCCGCCGTGCGGACGCGATCTTCATCGACGAATTGCGTGCCGCCGACTGGTACGACAAGACATCCCAGGCCTTCGCCGTATTCCTGCCGGTCAAGTCTGTTGGCGTCATGGGCGATGGCCGCACCTACGATTTCGTCGTCGCCCTCCGTGCCGTCCAGACCCAGGATTTCATGACCGCCCACTGGGCCGAATTGCCCTACACCCTCCTCGCCAAGGTAAGCAATCGCATCATCAACGAGGTGCGGGGCATCAACCGCGTCGTCTATGACGTATCCGGCAAGCCGCCAGCAACAATCGAGTGGGAGTGAGCCCGTCCTCCCAAGCCGCTATTCACATATTAATCATACCGATACCAATGGCACCACCTTAAGTAACGACCATGAACCAATTTTAGGGATAGATGCTTGACATTCTTAAAAACCTCTCTCGTCGATTTAAGCCGGGCCCGTGTTCAAAAAGCCGCCTTTTCTCGGAGGCCACGATGCTCGAATTGGATCACCGTCGAGGGGGCGTCTCTACGATCATGATTCGACTAATATTTCTCTTAGGGTAGTGGCATTGGTGTCTGACCCTGTTTTCCTCCAGAAAATCACCGGCCTTGCGCGGCTTTATGCGCAAGGTCCGGTGCATTGCAGGGTTGGACCGCATTAGTGGTTGTCGAAATCGTTGTACGGCGTGCCGAGAACTACAGCCACGTAAATCTCTAGAAGCGCTTGGCGAACGGGGTCTGTCTCTTCGACAAAGCGCAAATCCATGTTTCGGATACGCACCTTGGCACTATCAAATGCCGCAACGAACTCTTGGTTCTCCATCAATGCGGACCGCGAGCCCTCCCCCTTCTTGTAGGTGGCCTTCACATTTCCGGTTGCTTCACGCGCGAGGCGGAACGCGAATGCCGCCATACGATGAGTAGCGCCGGGGCGCGAATGACGCCCGATGCGCTTCTTTATGTCGTTGCTGCGGCCAACGTACCAATGACGTTCGCCTTCCGACAAGAGATAGACGCCGCGCTTTGGCATTGAGCGTGGCAAGGTACTTGCGGTTACGGGCGCGATAGCGAGCAACAGCGTGAGCTTTGGTCTTAGCGCCTCGAT
>JBAWHH010000292.1:0-1569 GCA_049593715.1 Rhodocyclaceae bacterium | reverse complement strand
GCGGGACAACATCCTGCTGCTGGCCGCCCTGGCGGCGGAAGCGGCGATCATCGCCGCCATCGTCTATACGGAAACGGGCAACAGCCTGTTCGGCACCGCACCGCTGGAAGCCGAACCCTGGCTGCTGGCGGGCGCGCTGGCGCTGGTCATGCTGTTCCTGGAGGAAGGGCGCAAGGCCCTGATGCGGCTGTTGGCGGGCCGGAGGCGGGCAAAGGCGTGAAACGAGGCTGGGCCCAGGAATTGGGTTCAGGCCCTAACCACGCGTCCGCGCCGTCGATTGGAGAATGCCCGCAACGGGAAATTTCCGTCGTTCCCGCGAAAGCGGGAACCCATTTGCCGGTCGCCTATGGAACCGCCGATCGATTCCCGCTTTCGCGGGAATGACGAGTTTTGTGAATGTGCTGTCGCTCAGGACAGGGTCAATGGCTTGTCCGGCTTGCTAGCCGCGACAAGGGGCTCTACGCGGTCCCGCCCACCGTCAAGCCATCCACCCGCAGCGTCGGCTGGCCGACGCCCACCGGCACGCTCTGGCCTTCCTTGCCGCAGGTGCCGACGCCGGAGTCCAGCGCCATGTCGTTGCCGATCATGGACACGCGCGTCAGCACGTCCGGTCCGTTGCCGATGATGGTGGCGCCTTTCACCGGCTCGGTGATCTTGCCGTTCTCGATCAGATACGCTTCCGCGGCGGAGAACACGAACTTGCCGCTGGTGATATCCACCTGCCCGCCGCCGAAATTGGCGGCATAGAGGCCGCGCTCCACCGACGCGATGATTTCCTGCGGATCCTTGTCGCCGTTGAGCATGTAGGTGTTAGTCATGCGCGGCAGCGGCAGGTGGGCAAAGGATTCGCGCCGACCGTTGCCGGTTTCCGGCACGCCCATGAGGCGGGCGTTGAGGGCATCCTGCATGTAGCAGGCGAGGATGCCGTCGTCGATCAGTACGGTGCGCTGGGTGGGGTTGCCTTCATCGTCGATGGAAAGCGAGCCGCGGCGGCGCGGCAGCGTGCCGTCATCCACCACAGTGACGCCCTTGGCCGCCACCCGCTGGCCGATGCGCCCGGCGAAGGCGGAACTGCCTTTGCGGTTGAAATCCCCTTCCAGGCCGTGGCCGATGGCTTCGTGCAGCAGGATGCCCGGCCAGCCGGAGCCCAGCACCACGGTCATCACCCCCGCCGGGGCGGGCCGCGCGGAGAGATTGACGCGCCCCTGGTGCACCGCCTTGATGGCGTAGTCCTTGAGCACCTCGTCGGTGAAGTAGGCGTAGTCGAAGCGCCCGCCGCCGCCGGCCGTACCCTGCTCGCGCCGGCCGTTCTGCTCCATGATGACTGTGACCGACACCCGGGTGAGCGGGCGCACGTCCGCCGCCAGATGGCCGTCGGACCGGGCCACCAGCACCACTTCATAAGTGCCGGCAAGATGGGCCATCACTTCCACCACGCGGTGGTCTTCGGCGCGGGCGAAGCGTTCCAGACGCTCCAGCAGGCGCACTTTCTCGGCGTCGGCCAGGGAGGTCAGCGGATCGGCCGCCGCGTACAGCGCCGGTGCTTTGACGCCCTGCAGCACGGGCACC
>JBAWHH010000291.1:0-2835 GCA_049593715.1 Rhodocyclaceae bacterium | reverse complement strand
CTCGAAAGGGCCGCCGGGGCCTGCCCGGTCAGCACCGCAAGGGCGTGACGACTTTGTTCTACGCTGGTCTGCAGCGCCGGCAACTGGGCGCGCGTCTGTTCGGCCGCGGCCCGCGCCTGCTCGCCTTCCAGCGACGTTACCAGGCCGGCCTGCAGGCGCCACTGGGTAATCTGCAGCGTCTCGAGCTGGCTGGCGAGATTGTCTTCGGCAATCGCCAGCCGCGCCTGGGCACCGCGCAGGGTGATGTAGTTGAGCGCCACCTCGGCGGCGATGGAAACCTGCACGTCCCCCAGGCTGGCGGCACTGGCCCGGGCCGTGGCGTCGCTCGCCCGCAGCCCGCTGCGGTTGGCGCCGAAGATGTCCAGTTCCCAACTCGCGTCCAGGCCGACCTGGAAGCTATCGACCGAACTGTTTCCGCCGGAACGGTTGCGCTTTGCGGCCGCCGAACTGTCGAGCCCCGGCAACAGCCCCGCCGCCGCGACATCGCGCAGTGCGCGGGCCTGCAGCAGCGCCGCCCGCGCACTGGTGACGCTGGTGTTGGCCTGCAAAGCCTGGGCGATGAGGCTGCCGAGCAGCGGATCGTCGAAGCGCAGCCACCACTGCGCCAGGGAGGATGTGGGGATGGCGGGGGAGGCATCGGCGGCGTGCCATGCGGCCGGCACTTCGACGGCCGTGGGCGTGGCGCCCTGCGGTGCCAAGGCGGCGCAACCATGCAAAGCCAGCACGAGACAACCGATGGCCGTTGGTCCGCACATCCTGCGCCCAGCGGCCGGGCGGCCGTCAGCGGCAAAGGGAGTCATGGGTCAGTCTGGCATAGGGCATCATGGGTAGACGTGTGGGGACTTGCGGCGGGTAGTGTGCTTCGGGCGAGCGGTCGGGTTCGCGGGGGGCCCAACGGGTTGGTGTTCTCTCAACCGCTGCAGCAGACAAACGCATGGTGCGCCGCTGACCTAGATCCGGTCTGTTCGGCAGCGCACCATGGTACGGTCGCCAAATGGCGGGATTTGGCGCGTCAGGGGCGCTGTTCCAGCCTGGGGCGGTCGGGAACCGCATCAAGGTGGGACACGGCGATCCGGGCGCCATCAACCTCCGACCTGCGCGAGGTTCCTTCGGGGAAATCATCCCGGCCGGCGACCTCGATCCACGCCGCCAGATCGCCCGCGGGCGTCAGCGTGTCGTCTGGATCTTCGCGGTGCCCACGGTGAATTCGTTCTCCGTCATTCCCGCGCAGGCGGGAATCCAGATTCGTCGATCTATTCAGGGCATTGACCACAATCTTGATCAACGAAATGGATTCCCGCTTAACCCCGCGGGAATGACGATAAATCAATGAACTGTGGAAAGAACAAATTGACCGTACGCGGTGCCCGTCGCGCCTTGCCCTTTCGGCACAGACATGGGCCGCGGCACGCCGCGGCTTCGACGACGGACAACGGGGGCAGCAAATGGGCGACGATCAATCGTCCTTGACGGCTTTCTTGACGTCTTCTTTCACATCGCCGTAGCCCGCCTGAATCTTGCCGCCGATATTCTGGATCTTTCCTTTTTGCTCCAGTTCTTCGTTGCCGCTTATCTTGCCGGCGATTTCCTTCGCTTTGCCTTTTACTTCTTCGACGCGGCCTTTGACTTGATCTTTGTTCATGGTGATCTCCTGCGAATGGTTGGTCTCTATGGCTGAGCGCGAGGTGCTTGGTTTGCAAAGCGCCAAGGCCTGCCACGAATCAGGATAGGCAAGAAGGTCGAGGTGTTCTGTACGGCAGCGCCCATTCCCGTTGGGGAGGGAACCATGCTGGCGGGCCGAATAGACGAATGGCGCGTTGTGGGAAGGGTTTAAGGGCGCTGCCGCACGGAGTTTCCGAGTCGAGCAACGTAGAGTCGACGGCTGAATAGGGCGAGTCGGCTTGTACCCCGCGATTCGTCCGCTGCGCCGCCCACAAGAAAAATGGAAGATATGTGCGCCAACCCGATCCCGAAAACCGCGCGACCGCGGTCAGTACCCCCTGCAGGCAAGGCATTTCGCCCACAAGAACATGCGCCGGCTGCAGGCAAAACCGTTCCGCAGATGCCTGCAGACGGAGTCACCGCTGCAACCTTGCGAACCTTCCCTATGTTCGTCGACACGCGGGAGCACGTGCTCGAAAGCTTGGCGCGGGGATGCATGGCGCGTTTCATACCGCGCAACGCCGCTGTCGTGCGTGCAGAAGAACCCAGCAATTTCGCGTACTTGATCCTGTCGGGCAGCATGAACGTATTGGTCAGCGACGAAGATGGTCGCGAGGCGATCTTGTCTACCCTGGGGCCCCACGACCTGGTCGGCGAGATGGGGATTCTTGACGAAGGGGTGCGCTCGGCTAACGTCATCGCCGCGACACCCAGCGTGGTGATCGCAATCACGAGGGCAGACTTCATGCGCTGCATGCGGGACAACGCCGACGTCGCGTTCTACATCATGCGCAATCTCTCTCTGCGCCTGCGTATCGCCAACCGCAAGATCGAGAGTCTGGCTCTGATGGATGTGGCCGGGCGTGTCGCGCGTTTATTGCGGGAGATGGCCGAAGCGCGGGGCGGCGAGCAGGACGTTGCACGGAAGTGCTCCAACCAGGAAATTGCCAAGATGGTCGGCGCTTCGCAAGAAATGGTAAGCCGCGTGCTGAAGAATCTGGCATTGACCAGGGTGGTCGCGACGAGTGGCGGGCGCGCTGGCTTACTGGAGGTCAATCGCTCGTAGTTCCGCAACGCCGGATTGCCGAACTCTCGTACAAAAGAGTCACTTGGCGCGATGGAGAGATGGGCGGCGTGTCGACTCGTGGGTCTGAAGCACTCCACTTCGGCGGC
>JBAWHH010000290.1:0-9796 GCA_049593715.1 Rhodocyclaceae bacterium | reverse complement strand
GTTGGTGAGCGGTGCGCGCAAACTCAATTGAATTGAAGAACACCTTCCCGATGATCGTCTGGAACGACTCTATAAGGGCATTGAACTCCCGAGCGGCGGCAGCTACTTCATCGTCCCCTTCGACGGGAGCCCTCGCCGTCAAGTCTCCAGATAGCCGCATGCCACTGATGACGACCCGCAAAGCCCCGAGACGCGTAGCGAGCACGCGTTCGGCCAATGCGCTCAGACCGAAAACACTCAGGAGGACCACCGCCGCTGCAACCCAGCCTGCCCAATGAGACACTGCGTGCAATGTCATACCGACAACTACCGCAATCGTCGCGATGGCCGCTTGTAACAGCATTGCCGCTCGAATTCTCCAAACAACGCTACCCATAACCCCTCCCCCGCACCCGGTGCGCCAAGACCAGCACACCAAATCTATCGGCAGACGTTTCCCCTCCTTAAGTAGTGCGCTGAGCGCCCCAACGCCAATTCCGACCACACTACTCCAGGCTGGTACGGCAGCGATATTGGATCCCTGGTAAGACCGCACTTCAATCCAAGAAATGGAGCCCCCCGGCCCAGAGCTAGGGGGGACTTCCTTTCCCGGATAGAGCAGAGGCTCTTCTACTTTGGCATTGTCAAGAACTCGACTACGCGTCCTAACCGTCTGAACCAATTCGAGTTTCGACAGGATAGCGTCGATTTTCCGCTATACTCCGCCCCTCATCAATAAGGGATTTCGACATGGGTTTTCTGGCTGGCAAGAAGATACTTATCACCGGATTGCTCAGCAACCGCTCCATTGCCTACGGAGTGGCGGCTGCCGCGCACAGAGAGGGTGCCGAATTGGCATTTACTTACCAGAACGACCGCTTCCTAGATCGCATCACCGAGATGTCTAAGGAGTTCGGCAGTTCTCTCGTGTTCCCATGCGACGTATCGATCGACGACGAAATTACTGCCCTTTTTGACCGTCTGGCGGAACACTGGGACGGCCTGGATGGACTCGTCCACTCCATTGCCTATGCGCCGCGCGAGGCGCTGGCGGGGGACTTTCTGGATGCGCTCTCGCGGGAAGCTTTCCGAGTCTCTCAGGATATCAGCGCCTACAGTTTTCCGGCCTTGGCGAAGGCTGCGCGCTCAATGATGCACGGGCGACGAGGATCCCTGGTAACCATGACCTACCTTGGCGCCGAGCGGACGATGCCCAACTACAACGTGATGGGCATGGCAAAGGCGAGCCTGGAGGCGGCAGTCCGCTACATGGCGGTCAGTCTTGGCCCGCAAGGGATTCGTGTGAATGCTATATCTGCTGGGCCTATTAAGACCTTGGCGGCCGCGGGTATTGGGAGTTTCAGCAGGCTTCTGTCCTATAACGAACGCCACGCGCCGTTGCGGCGCAATGTCACGATCGAGGAAGTCGGAAACGCCTGTGCTTTCCTGTTGTCGGATCTGGCCAGCGGCATGACCGGGGAAATCATGTACGTCGACGGAGGGTTCAATACCACAGCCCTTGGCAACGCCGACGCAGCCTAGGGAGGCGTTGATCAATTGAGTGTGTGCGGGCTGAGCGGGCGAGGACGGGCGGCGCCTATGTTTATGGCATCGACTGATGGTTTGTTCCCCGTCCCGAGGGGGTTTCAACCCCTTTTTTGCCCCATTTGAGGCAATTTGTCCTGCTCAGGACGCACCTTGGGCGCCGAGCACCATGAGTCGTCGGGGCGCCAGGAACAGATTGACCAGGCCGAACAGGCTATAGAGCTGAGCCGTGTTCTTCTTCAGCCCCCGGTATCGCGCCTTGTGGTGGCCGAACAAATTCTTGGGCACATGAAAGGGATGCTGCTCCACCTTGGTGCCAGGCCAGAACGGTGGGACTGGAAGCGAGCAATGCGAAAAGCGGGGTGAAGGTCAGAGTCGTCGAGGTCGTCTGGCGTGCCATCGGGCGCTCTTCTTGTTTGTGGTTATGCGCTGTCAATGGCACTGCCAATGACAAACATCAACGATCGAGCCGCTCCAGGAACACGTGGGAGGCCTTCTGATGCATCGATTCGATGCCGAAAATCACCCAGAACGAGACGAACGTGCATCCGGCAAGCAAGCCCGAGAACACCACGTCGAGAACCGACACCTGCCCACTCAGGAACGCGGACGTCCAGATCGCCGCCGCCACGAGCGTGAATCCCATCACCAGCGCAAGACAGACATGGTCATGCGGGCGCCTTGCCCGGTGCGCTTCGGAAGATCTCGGGGATTCGGAATGGTACCGAGGCAACCCTTCTGAACCGGGCAATGCTTCGAGATCGGAAAGAAACGATCGCAAGAGTGCGATCTGGCGCTCATGCATCCTCAGCAGCACCGAAAACAACAGGCCCATCAGCGGAATCGCATAGACCGCCCGCCATGCGACTTCACGGAAGGGCGAGGCGAGGGCCGCGCCCGTTGCCGCCAGGGCGATCGACGTGAAGATGGTGATGAGCGCCTGCCGCTGCGTGATGCGCGCATTCAGCTCCGCCCACGCGCAGGCATACCGGGTTCCTGGTTCGACAATGGCTGTCGTCGTCGTCACGGGTTGCTCGTCGTTGAAGTATCAAAGCGCTTGAGTATATTGGCTTTGGACACTCCGGCACGGGTGGCGCGCCGGGGAAGATCACGGCCGGGTGTCGATCGTTTCGTCGAAAATTCCGGAGCCCCGCCGAGATGGAGCAAACTTCTCGGGGGGGGCTCCAACCTGCTCAGGGCTCGCGGACTGCCCGGCTTGGGCGGGCTGGAGGAGGTTAGGCCTCTCCGCGGCAACCGCAGCCGGAGCCCGCGTCCTGCCCGTGGCCGCCACAGCCACCTCCACCGCCCATGCCCTGATGCCCATGATCGTGGCCATGGTGCCCGCCTCCACCGCAGCACTCATGCTCTTCCCCGCCCGGGGCATGGCCTTGCGCGTGGCCACTGCCACAACATTGGTGCTCCGCTCCGTCGCCATGATGGCCGCCGCAGCCGGATGCTGGCTCGACAGCCTGGAGCTCGCCGCGCTCGAACTGCTCGATGGCCTCGGCAACGGTCGCGGCGCTGGTCCCGAACAACTGGATCCCCTGCGCCAGAAACTGCCGCAAGCTCCGGCCATTGATGCTGCCGCACAGAATAGCGTCGATGGCGCCGCGATCTTCATCGGCCGGCGCGCGCACGCCGTTGAGAATCTCGACGTGTTTGCGCGTCTCGGTATCGAAGATCTGGAAGCTGACGGCGTGGGGGAAATGGGGTTCGATTCGGGACTGCAGGCCGCCTGTTTCGGCTGCCGGGATGCAAAGTCTCACAATGACTCCTCTACGAAAGTTGGTTGGGGTAAGTCGTTTGGTTCTGTCGTACGCTGATTCTGGACATTGGCTGACTGCGTACAGATGCGCAGCGCCTTGCCTTGGAGAAGCGCCGTGGCAATCTTCTTGTGGGCCCGGCCAATGATGTTGCCGAAGGTCTGGCGCGAAACACCCATTCTTTGCGCCGCGTCCGCCTGGTAGAGATCCTCCAGGTCGGCAAGGCGGACCGCTTCCACTTCATCGAGCGCAAGTTCGATTTCTTCAAGCGCCCTCATCGGAATGCCCTGGGGCTTGAAATAGACGGCCGACAGATCGCAAGACACCGTGCGGCATTTGATCGGTCGGCTCATTGCGGTTGTTCCATGGAGCGGAATGCGGCTATGCGGGGATGGGCCGAATGGACAAAGGAAATTCAGTTATTAGCTTATGCCAATAACCGTAGTCTGGCAAGCAGCTCCGAAGCGAGAATCGCCGGCATCCAGTCGCCAGTGCTATGCGGTTGCGGGTTCCTGCGCAGGGACAGGCGAACTGGCGCCGGGCATTGCCTGAACCAGAAACCTCCGCAGATGGTCCATGGTTTCGTCGATGTCTTCGATTTCATCGTGCCCTCCTTCCAGGACCAGCAACTGGACGGCCGCATGGGCGCGGGCGGCATGGATCAGCATCGCGTCCTGGTGCGGAACAGTGGCGTCGCGGCAGCCGTGCACCAGAAGCACCGGGCATTGCACAGAGCGGATGGTGTTGCACGGCGCAATCTGGTCGAAGCGGTGTCCGATCACCCGTTGCACATAGGCCAGGATGTAGCTGCCCAGGGGCCAGAGGGGAAACGCCTTGCTGGCAAGCCATCGGCGCATCATCGTTTCCGGATGGGCGAATGCGGAAAGGCTGACGACTGCGGCGATATCCGGCCGCCGGCTGGCCGCGAGCAGGGCCGCGCCGGCCCCGACGGAGTGCCCGATCACCCCGAGCCGGCGGTGCCCGCCGCCGGGCTGACGCCGCAGCCAGTCGAGGGCGTGTTCAAAGTCTTCGGCAAACCGGGGCAGCGAAGAGAACGTGTCGCCGTCGCTGGCGCCGTGGTTCCTGGCGTCGATGAACAGCAGCGTGTAACCGGCCCGATGCAGCGGCAAGGCCAGGGGCAGCATCATTTCCGCATTGCCGCCCCAGCCGTGCAGCACCACCAGCGCCGGGGCCTCGTCAGCAGCCTTGATCAGCCAGGAGTGGAGGCGCTTACCGTTCGCCGTGGGGATCGACACCACGGAAAACGCGAGGCCGAGGGCTTGCGGATTCGACCGTTCGGGAATCCGGGCGGGGCGCAGGGAGAAGCGGATCGCCGCATTGAGCGCCCACCATCCGATGGCCAGGAATGCCGCGAAGCCGAGGACCGACTCGATCATCGCGTCTTGATTCCTTCACGGGAGAGGTCCCTCACCGCAAGCTTCGCCGCTCGATTGCGGAGGCACCAAGCCGTCGAGGGGGCTGACGACGCCAAAGGACGACCCAGCGGACAAGCCAGCGTGCTTTGCATGAAGGGTTCCAAGACAGGGCAACCGGCGGGACGGCGCCGCCCATGCCTGGAACCGACAGGCAAAAGAGCCGGTGTCAGCCCCGGGCGTGACCGTGCCGGGGCCGAGGACGTTTTGGAGATGGAAAGGGGCGGCTCAGTCGCCCTCGAACTCGCACAAGGTGAAGACTTTTTGCCCGTGCTTTTCCAGCCGTTTGCGGCCTCCGAGGTCGGGCAAGTCGATGACGAAACAGCATTCGACGATAGAACCGCCCATGCTTTCGATCAGCCGGCAGGCCGCGCCCGCCGTGCCGCCGGTGGCGAGCAGGTCATCCACCAGCAGGATGCGCTCGCCCGGGGATACGGCATCCACGTGCATCTCGATGCGGTCGGTGCCGTACTCCAGTTCGTAGTCGTGCCCCACCGTTTCCGCGGGCAGCTTGCCTTTCTTGCGGATGGGCACGAAGCCGACGCCCAGTTGATACGCCAGGGCCGAGCCGACGATGAATCCCCTTGCCTCGATGCCGGCCACCCGGTCGATCTTGACCGCGGTGTAGCGATTCACCAGTTCGTTGATGGCGATGCGGAAGCCGACCGGGTCTTTCAGCAGGGTCGTGATGTCCCGGAACATGACCCCTTGCTTGGGGTAATGGGGAACGGTGCGGATGCGCGACTTGATAGGCATGGTTCTTCGTTCTCTTTCAGGCGGATTAACGGCGATTCAGCACGCGGCCGGCGACCGCGTCCAGCTTCTTGACCATTTCGGGATCGCGCGCGTCGGGCGAGGTGATGAGGGCGTGCTCCAGCGCCCTTTTGCAGGCGCATTCGGCCCCGGCAGCGTCGGCATGCAGCCGCGGCGCCACTTTCCTGACCAGGCTGCGGGCGTTGTCGGCGTTGCTCACCAACACCTTCACGATCTGCTCGACGGTGACGTCGTCGTGGTTCGGGTGCCAGCAATCGTAGTCCGTCACCATGGCCACCGTGGCATAGCAAAGTTCCGCCTCCCGGGCGAGCTTGGCTTCGGGCATGTTGGTCATGCCGATAACGTCGCAGTTCCAGCTCCGGTAGAGCTCGGACTCCGCCAGGCTGGAGAACTGCGGACCTTCCATCACCAGATACGTCCCGCCCCGCGCCACCTCGATGCCGGCTTCCTTGGCAGCGGCCTCGATATGATCGCCCAAGCGGCTGCAGACCGGATGGGCCATGGAAACGTGGGCCACGATGCCAGAAGTGAAAAAGGTCTTGGAGCGGGCGAAAGTGCGATCGATGAACTGATCGACGATGACGAACATGCCGGGGCGCAAATTCTCCCGCAGCGATCCCACCGCGCTGACCGAAATCACGTCGGTCACGCCCGCGCGTTTCATCGCGTCGATATTGGCGCGGAAGTTGATTTCCGAGGGCGGAACCCGGTGGCCGCGGCCGTGGCGCGGCAGGAAAACCATCGGTTGCCCGTTCAATTCGCCCATCAGCAGATCGTCCGACGGATCGCCGAAAGGCGAACTGACGCGCTCCCAGCGCTTGTTGGCGAGCCCTTCGATATCGTAAACGCCGCTGCCGCCGATGATGCCCAGCACTGCCTGCTCCATTGTTGCCGTCCCTTCTGGTTTTTGCTTCGGCGCGGATGATAGCCGAACTGGCCGGGCCCGGCGCCGCCGGATTGGCGGGTGCAGCGGGGTGATTCTGGGCTGTCGCGGCGGCCGGAGTGGACCGGCGCCGCCCGTTCAGACCGACGATTCCCCGCGCCGCCGCCACACCCGCGCCAGGGCGGAGAGTTTGGCCCGCGGCGGCAGCCGGTCGTCGGACAGCGCTTCCATAAAATCCGACAGCCGGCGCGACCGGAGGACGGCGTAGAAGGTAAGGAACGCCGCCGGGATCAGGACGGCAAAAAAATAGGCCAGCTTCTCGGATGGGGGACTGTCCGCCGCGGCGATGAGGTTCATGCCGAGAAAACCGGTGGTGACGCTGGCGATGAGGCCGAAGGTCGTCACCACGGTGAGGCGAACCACGGTATTGGACTGCCGGCGCAGGGAATCGCTGTCCAGGTAGTTGATCATGTCTTCGATCTCTTCCCGCACTTCCGCGTACAGCCGGTCCGCGCCCAAGTGGTCGGAACACATGCGGAACAGCTCGCGCGGGCCAACCTGGTCCGACACCTCATGAAACCAGTAACGATGGGTGAAACGCAGGAATATCTCGAAAATCCGGCGCGTCGCCCGCTTGAACTGCTTGGTGGACTCGCCGTTGTCGATGTCCAGCGTGCCCAGCACGGCCACCAGGCGCTCCGAGAGCATGAGCAGCGCCGCCTTGTGGAAATGGGCGATGAGGAACAACAGGAAATACTGGTGGCGGAATTCCCCCAGCACACCGGTTTCGAAATCGGCGAACTGCGGGTCGTTGTGGCTGCCGACCACCACCAGCGCATGGCCGGAACACATGAATCGCGTGCTCGGCCCGCCGGAGTCCGGGCTCCAGTAGCGATCGTAGAAGTGGCGCGCCTCGGCGTAGCGCCGGCCGCGGTCCGCCTGCGGTAGCGATTCGTCGCTGCCCGGCGCGGTGGCCAGGCTCAGGCGCACAAATTCCGCCTGACTGAGGGCGCGCGGGTCGTCCAGCGCCAGATACGCAGCCACCGGCAGGCGATGGTATTCAATCTGCCGGTAGCGGATAGGTCCCTGCTCGCCCGAGTGGTGATGCACCAAAGGCCGCAGCAGGAATTCCCAGTGGGAGGCGATACACGGCGAACGATGCTCGCGGACGAAGGCGAGGTATTTGTCGCGCCGCTCGAAATCCGAACACGCCAGCGTGTGGCCCGCCGCGGAGAGCCACTCCACTTTCTCCAGGCAATGGGACGCCCTGCCCAACCCGTCCCAGTGCAGCGGGTAGGTGCGCCCGAAACGGTAAAGCGTGTCCTGCACGCACTCCAGGGTGAGATCGCTGGCATGGACTTCCACCGCCAGCAGCACGACATCGATGTCGTAGAAGAAATACAGGTCGACGTGGGCGACGCCGAAATCCACCGGCGGCAGCCCGTCGCCGTAGCTCACCCGCGCGCCGGCGATGTCGTTGCGGCGGAATACCCGGATTGGCGACTCGGCCAGCCAGGCATGATTGCCCTGCTCCATGCCTTCGCCGTAGAGAAAGCGCTGGACCTGGGGCAAAAAGGTGACGAATTCGTTGTAATGGCGCTCTTCGAAACGCGCCGGGTCGCCGGTGAATTCCCCCGCCAGCTCGCGCCAGGGGTTGTCAGGGCCCGCTAGCTGCAGCAACTCCCAATGTTTCTGTAACTGGGCATCCGGGCGGATGGGCATGAGCTGCAGCGGCCAAAGCAGGATCTGCCGGAAATGCCGCACCCGCTTTCCGCCGGCGTCGGGGGCGCGCCCCGAATGAGCCGGACCGGGCGGGACGTCCTGCAGCGGAAGCTGGGCCTCCCGCCAACTGCTTTCGGTCACGCGGCAGGCCGCCGGGGGCCTAACCGCGGCCGAACTGGCACGAACCGGGGCCGTTGGCGTTGCCGCAGCCCTGGCAAGGGCTGGGAAGACCGGCCGCTGAGGATCCGCCGGTCATGGCAGCAAAGGCCGACAGTTTTTTGTGCAGTTCGGTGCTGTGGCAATCAGGGCATTCGGGTGGCGGCGACGACTCGCGAACCAGTTTTTCGAAATCTTTGCCGCAGGAATTGCACGTGTATTCGTAGATGGGCATGATTTGCCGAGTCCTGTTATTTGGCCGCTGGATGTTGCCCTTCGCGCCGCGACAAAGCAAGCGCACCCGATGACGTCGAACTGCATCCCCGGTTTGAAAATGCCGCGGATGCGCCGCCCTCACGGCACGCTGACCACCAGAAGCGGGTCGAAATCCTTGTTCTCGTCGACGTAGCCTTTGGGGTTGGCGAGGATGCGGGTACCGGCCACGTCGTAGTCGAAACAATGGTGGGTGTGGCCGTGGATCCAAAGAGCTGCCTTGCCCATCAGCCGGCTCAGATCCGACGCGAACGCGCCGGTGAGCAGATGGCCGTTGTACTTCGGCTTGACGCTATTGCGGTGGGGGGCGTGATGGGTGATGACCACCGTGGTGCCGTCAAACGGCTCGTTGAGCTTGCGCTCCAGCCAAGCGACCGACTTGGCATGGAGTTCCGCCGTCTCCTGGGCCGAGAGCCAGCCACCGCTGCCGTTGCGGATCGTGATGTAGTCGTTGAAATGCCGCTCGGCGTAATCCAGCGCCTGGGCGCGCTTATCTGCACCCATGACATTAAAGTCGGTCCATAACGTGGCCCCCAGGAAGCGCACGGCGCCGATCACCACCTCTTCGTTGTTCAGCACCGTGATCCCCGCCGGCTTGGCGTAAAGGCGCATCGCCGCCAGTTGGCCGGGAATGTTCTCGCCGTAGTATTCGTGGTTCCCGGGTATGTACAGAACCGGTTTGCCCACTTTGTAAAACGCGCCCATGCCCCGCAGCCCGGAACCGATATCGCCGGCGAGCACCAGCACATCCGCGTCCGCCTCCGGCAGGCGCCAGCCCGGAACATGTTCCAGATGAAGGTCAGAAACAACGTGTAACTTCAAGGTCTGTCGCAATCAATCAGGTTCAAGTGCCAATTGGGCTTAACGGCGGCGACATTCCCGGCCTAAATCGACGGGAAATACGCAACGTGACCCTATGCGGACTGCCCTTCACGCCAAAGCATTCGGCGAAGACCTTCCGTTCAAGCCCGGCAAAAAACGGCACAAAAATGAAAAACGCCCGTTGCAAGCGGGCGCGGAAAACTGCATTTCGATTGTTCGCATTGTTGCCACCGAATATCCCTGCGATCCGATGGCGGTGCTCTCTCACGAGCCCGTAGGCGAACCTCTGTCGCCTGCCATCCGCCAACCACAAGTTGTACCGGCGTTGGGCTTCAGTCTGCCCCACCTCCGCCGCTGGAGGTGCGACCAACTTCACGCTGCCGTCGTCGATGGCTCGGATTTCGCAACAAAAAGGATGTCCGGCCCCGGAGCAAAATGGACGCCCA